>PUNP01000027.1 GCA_003551785.1 Candidatus Brocadiaceae bacterium
AATGTTAAGTTTGCTAAGCAGTAATGAACGAGATGACGATCTGAGTAGTATGATGTTGGATCTACTGGAAAAGGATTTATCTCCAGAATATAAGCTGATAATATTGCGGCATCTGGGCCGTATCAGCGATGAGGATGCTGAAGCTTTATTGCTGAAATATGCTGCCGATCCGGAAGAACCAGATTCACAACAAAGCGCTCTGGATACCCTGGAATTTAGCCTTGCTGCTTTATTGGGGCTTGCCGAAGCACGACACGAACAAACTTTTGAGATAGCCGCCGGTCTGTTACGTACACAGCCACCGGAATTAGATACCGATGAAGATAAAGGTATTGAAGATTTCACTGTTCAGTGGCGACATATGATTAATGATTATATTATCGACTTAATCGGCATATATATGACACGTGAAGACAACCTTCTGGATGCTGCCGCAGAGCAATCCCATATTGAAGCTATAATCAACTACTATTCCCGCAATGCCCGAAGCGCTGCACGGAATTTACCTGATAGTGAAGCAGAAGAGGAAATTATTGAATCACTCAGAGTTTTGGATATGGTAGGGCGTCTGCCGGATAGGGCATGGCGGACCTGCGTTTTACTGATTGAAGAAGAACTCACTGATAGGGCAAAGGGTATCCTGCTGTCTATTCTTAAAACAAGATCCCGCGAAAGGGAAGATACGGCGCACCATTTCAGGAGTCTTTTTGCTGATTTCGAACGAGTGTGGGGGGATGGTGAAAATGAAAACGAAGCAAAAGAACAATTGGAAACATATGAAGATGGTTCCTTTTATTTAATTTGGCAAGAAATGGCTCTCCAATTGGCCCAAAGTGGTCGTGATACTGATTACGAGATTATTATAGCCGGACTCCCGCTCTTGAATTGGAGGACTATTTATCGGATAATTGATTCAGCAGTGGAAAAAAATCATGAATCTGTACATTTTTCCCTTTTTCAATTGGCGATCGAGTCGCTGGGTAATTGGAAGCCTGAAAGTAGTGAGCTTCATGTAGCTGGTTCTCAATTGATCAGTTTTTTTGATAATTACAATATTTCAACTAAAAGAGAAGCTGAAAGGAAAAGGTTCAACAATTGGCAGGCTGAATGGCGCTTTGCAGTTCAATGTCTGGACATTATTGGGAAAGCCCCCGCCGACTATTTTAATGATGTGAATTCGGAAAAACTTGACATGCTTCTCAGGCACCCGGACATTGGTGCCCTTATCGCCCAAGTATTGTCTGATACAGGCGAGGATATAGATGTTGTTAAGCATTGGGAAGGATTATTCAGGGAGTCTGAAACTGTCCATCAAAAGTTAAAAACCATCTTAGCCGCACGCCGGGAAGGCAACCTCGCAGCACGTGACTTCCTTGAAAATGTTTTAATGATGAGTGAAGATTTCAGTCAGAAGGGGGTGCAAAACATCCCTGATACTGAAATGCAAAAAGTTTTTAACACTGCCGCCCGTTCTCTCGCGTACATGGAAGGTGAATCAATTTTGAGAAGAGCACCACGAATTGCAGGTAGAGATGACACCACGCAGGCGCTTTACATAGCGCTTGGGGCCATACATGGGACGGCCTATTTCGCACCTGAACAGGAACCTTTAAATTATCTTTTCGATTTGATGTATACAACGTCAAATACCCCTGTTCAGAAAGCATGTGCGGATGCTATTTTAGACCACTTTGCCATAGAAAAGCTGAGAAGAGAATAGTCTTAGGAACAATTACCTTAAATTGCAGCGAAATAAAAATATCCGGGAATACAGATTTTGAATAGAAACGACGTCGAAAATTTAGTTGCGGAACATTATGACCGGCTCTTCAGGGCCGCGCTTTTTATGTGTAATGATCCGGAAACGGCTGAAGATTTAGTCCAGGAAACTTTCGCTGCTGCAACCAGTGCTATCAAAAGATTCGAGGGGCGCTCTTCTCAATATACCTGGTTATACGGCATATTCCTCAATAAGTTTCGCTCATGGCTCAGGAAAAAGAAAAAAAAGAAAGATACCTCTTTGGAAAAACATGCCGAACAGATGGAAATGGGCAATATTGGTGAGTTAGTTGAATCCGATGCCCCCGACATACCGGAGATACTTCAAAAAAATGAAAGAGCTGAAGCTGTCAGGGCCGCTATTAATGAACTGCCATCACACCATAAAGATGTACTTACTTTAAGATATTTAGAAGGAATGTCATACGAAAAAATCAGCGGAGTGATGGACTGCTCAGTTGGAACCGTTAAGTCCAGATTACATTATGCACTTAAAAAAGTAGGGGAAAGGCTCCGGAGTGACCCGAAAGTATGACAGTATTCAGAAGTGTTATTACGAAAGCATTAAAGAGTAAATTAGATTGAACTTATATGCTTTTTAACCTACTAATTAGAAAAAGGTCTTGTTTTTTCATTGAATGCATCTGCCTGTATTTCTGATGACTTATGATATGAAAGGCACTGAGAATTGTAATAAAAGATATTTAATTATTCGAATAAAGGGAGCGAACCATGACATCGTGCGATGATTTTAATTTCCACATTTTAGACTTACTGGATGACGAAAAAGAGGCTATACCTGAGGAGATTGTGCGACATCTGGATACTTGTGAAAGATGCTCTAAAGAATTGCATTTTATTCAGAACGCCCATTCCGCAGTTAAGGAATCCTTAAATGTTTTAGCACCCCAAAAATCTTATCTAACAGATGAGAGATTAGAAAACGTTCTGAATTCCTGCAACAAAACCACACAAGAGCACCGTGAAGATAAGATAATCAATATCCATTGGCGCACAAAACTTAAATATATGATGGAGGGGGCCGCTACTGTAGCTGCTATGATGGCTTTGACTATAGGTTATATTTGGGTCTTTGGACAATCCGGTATCGATCAGGAAAACAAAGGAATTCAGGCTGTAGCTTCTTCGGACACTGAAAGCCAGGAAGTTACAGAAAAATATTCCGCTTCTTTTCTGATTATTAATGATTTTGATATGAGTACGAACACTAATGCCGATACCTTGGGAGACTATTATTTCGATATGGCTCTGAGAAAAGAAAGCAGTGACAAAATGATCCCGCTAAGCTCACAAGGTATTAAAGTTCCTGTTCAAAAAACAACAGCATTGCGACAAGATGATTACTGGTGGTAATATGCACAAAGTATTTCTACATTCAACATTATTCAGCCTCATTTTATTTGCAATTTTTAGTTTTTCTGCGTCGGCTGATATTTCTGATGAAAAACATGAGGAACTCATTCCTCATTTTACCGAAGCGGTTAAAGCAGCCGAAGAGCGGATTGCTGTCATTGAATCCATTTTCCATCGGGAGAACGAAAAGGTCAAAAGATTTGGTACGGGCCTATTTGTTAATCAGGAGGGGGGAGTTATCACAAGCGTTACTACCGTAGCAGGTGCCGACCAGATATTCGTTAAAAGAATCCACACACAACGACAACCGGTTAATATCCATGCCATCAATCAGCCCTTGGGACTCGTTTTATTAAAGACACCTTTTGAAGTGAAAATAGTAGAGGAAGGAGAAGAACAACCGGCAATACCCGGGGAATGGCTGCTTATAACTTATGCTGGCCGTTCAGGTGCCGAAGAAAGCGATGCAGAATTAAATCTGTTTCCCGTAATCCTCAGTGCAAACAAGTCTTCGGTCAACATTTTAGGAACAAAACATTATCCGCTGCTCAAGTTGAACTCCCAATCACCCTCAGGTTCGGCTGCAGCCCCTGTCTTTAATACCAGAGGCACCTTGGAGGGAATAATCTTAGCCACTAAAGAATGCCCTAAAACTTCATTTGACTGTTCTTACGCATTGGGAAGAGAAAAATTATACGAAGTTAGCCGGGAAATGGAAAGCGGTATTTCGCACCGCATGGGCTGGCTGGGATTAGCACTTCAAAAAGTAGACCTGCCCGATTACGAACATGGTGTTCAGGTTACGGCCGTTATGCGGAACTACCCAGCCGATAAGGCCGGAATAAAGCCCGGTGATATTATCCTGTCGGTTGACGGCGAACTCATCACAAAACCAGCAGTTATCCAAAAAATCATTGCCAACTCTTCCCCCGGGCGAGAAGTGGAATTGTTAGTGGTTCAGAATGGAGAAACAAACACCCTGAACATCGCCCTGGAAGCCCGCCCGCTCCTCATATCTATAGAACCCTAACTTATTGAAGAAAGACGAACTGTTGTAAAACCTATATACAGGCTTTGGAGAGCCTATTGAAGCATTCATTTGGCCGGGGAGGAGCAGTGTAAATGTATACTATCCCAAACATTTCATGCGTTTTCAGTGGTCCATATGTGGCAAATGTCAAACGCAGCTGTATTCGTATACTGCAAGTGCGGACTTTTGTCGTAAATGCACCGCTGAAGACGCGCCCTACAGGGTAAACCGCCGTTTGAGTACCCCATTGTACATACTGTAAACTTTGAAAGCCCCAAAATGACACTTAACTGATTGCTTATCAATTCGTTGTATTAATGGTTACCGTTAGTTTATGATGTGCGGGCTGTTGGTCCTTTCCACTATATCGGAAGATCAAAATCGAGTATCATAGTAACAGTGGCTAACGTGGTTCACTGAATATTTACCCCTATTTTCCACTTTACATTCGTCTTCATTTGACGCCAATCCTATTTTCGGATAAAATAAAATCATTGCGGGAACGTTCCCGCAGGCAATGGTCTATAAATCCGGGAATATTATGACACGCAGATTCACGATAATCGACGTAGCCGAGAAAGCGGGAGTCAGCACCAGCACCGTCTCGAGGGTGATGAACGGGGGCGGGACCACCCCGGATACGCGCGAGAAGGTGCTCAGCACGGCCAGAGCCATAAACTATCGGCCCAACCTCTTCGCAAGAGGCATTCGCTCATCTCAGAAAAACTGCATAGGGCTACTTATCGCCGGTGAACTGAAGGAGTACAACCCCTGGGTGGAAAAAGCCGTCATGTCCATTATATTCACACTCGCCCGAACCCGTTACCGCTGTATGACCGACATCTGCGACAGAGAGGAAGGTTCCCTTCCCAAAATTCTCGAAAATGTGGATGGATGCATATTGCTCGGGAATTACCCCGAATCCTTTTTTTCCAGCCTCATTGAGGAAAAAAAACTTGCTCTCGCAACCTATAACGAGAAAATGCCCTACGAAAACGGCGTCAGTCTGGAGGTTGACGAACAGGTCGGAATGCATTCTGCCGTTCAGCACCTGCTCGCCCTGAACCATGAAAACATCGGTCTGGTGGTGGTCGGCACGCGCTATCCTTCACAACGAAAACGCCATGCGGGATACAAAAAGTCCATGCTGCACTTCGGCCGCGGCATCGAGGAGAGTTTGGTCTCCAGCTGCAGGGACCTGACCGAAGGTAACGGCTACAGCCTGGGAGCGGCTCTTACCGAAAAACTCCTCCGGCATCGCCCCGACGTCAGTGCCATCATCTACGGTTCCGATTTTGCCGCTTTCGGCGGTCTCAGCATTTTGCGGCATAATGGGATCAGGGTCCCCGAGGACGTCAGCGTGATAGGCTTCGGCAATACCGACTGGGCCAGAATGATGCCCCCCGCCCTGACCTCGGTGGGGGTCGATTACAGCGAACTCTCACAGCGCCTCCTCTCGGCCCTGGAAGCGCTGATGGACAGCCGGCACAGAATGCCGGACCTCCGGCTCGAACCGGTGCTGATCGAACGCGAAACGACGGCCAGGTACAGCAGGGGTAAGGGAAATAAAAGGTTTTTCCCGGTATATGCATGAGATTTTTAAGCGTACCACTGGAGGCTTGTGAGAAAAGCGGGTTGGTATTATTGTTTTTGGAACTCCGACAGGCCGTCCGCTCTATGGCGGATGCGGTTCTGAGTGGATAACCTTAATTTTTTTTTTTAGGAGGTAGTATCATGTTTAACTTAGTACGTAAGATGTTACGGTTCACTTTAATCGAACTTCTGGTGGTGATAGCGATAATAGCCATACTTGCAGCGATGCTGATGCCGGCGCTGGAGCGGGCGCGGGATCAGGCGCGTGTAGCGTCGTGCAGCTCGAACCTCAGGAACATCCACCTTAGTATGGAAATGTATGCCAATAACTGGGACGGCTGGGGATTTCATGATATTGCGTGGAGTTGCCCCAACGAAATCTACAATTTTAAAGACATTGTGCTTGATTATTTCGGCGCCCTGAGCAGCGATCCCAGAGGAAGCGACTTCGATTATAATCCTACCATGCGCTGCCCCGGGAAAAGTTCGGCCAATAACGAACCATTCGCGCAAGAGTATGATTGGGGTATTCTTGTTCTTGGAACAGGAAGGGTTATACCTCCGACAACCCGTGGCGGCAACCATAATAGTCCTAGGGGCACACTCATCTCTTCTTATTTCCATTTTTTTGGAACCGGCAATCTTTCAGACAGTAATGATTTTAGCTTTTGGGGATGGAACCGGCGATGGCTCGGGGATCCCTACACCGGAGTGGTGCCGAACAGAAGGCATCTTGGCAGAACGATTTCCCCACAACCCCCTTATCACGATGGAACCTACGACTGGAAACACTATGATCGCGATATAGCGCCCCCGCACAAGCAGCCGGCGGTACTGGACATCTACACAGGGCCGGAGAATAAAAGGGCGAGTGTCTCCCGCCACATTAACGGCCCCCAACAGTTCGTAAACCACTACGGCATGGGCGGCGCAAATTTCGTGTTTATGGACGGGCATGCTGACTGGCGCACAGACGAGGAAGTGGAATATCGGTGGTCCAACGCAGGAACTAATGAATACTGGTGGTAGGCTATTTCACCAGTTCTATAATCGACAGCACCTTTTGCGGTGCAACACAACTTAGGAGGATGTACATGAAGCTTTTGATCGTGAAGATGGCAGCATTTTATTTAATGACGGCGATGTTTGTATCGGCCACCCTTTCGGCCGAGGTTATGCTCGTGGAAAATGGAGAAGCACGTGCCGAGATCATACTTCCCGAAGAGCCCGCAGAGGATGAGCAGCTCGCCGCCGACGAACTGGTGGAGCATATCGAAAAGATCACCGGCGTTCGGCTCCCTGTTGTTTCCGGGGACGGAGCCGATGGCGACAGAACACCCATCCGGCTGGGCGGTGCGGCGCAAGAAGCACTGGAGGAGTTGATCCTGGAGGAAGGCGACAATTACTCCTCTTTCGCTCTGGTGGCTGATGATGCCGGCATATCCATCCGGGGACTGAACCCTGAAGGCACACTTTTCGGCGCCTACGAGTTATTGGAGCAGCTTGGCGTGCGATGGTTTATGCCGCTTGAGATTGGCATGGTCATACCGGAGAACTCGACCGCAGCTATTGACCATCAGCAGACGGTCCAGGTGCCTTCGATGGAATTCACCCGTTTCCAATGGCTGGGCGGCGGAGGCGAAGGTGCGGGGACATGGGGGCGACGCCGCCGCGTTGGCGGCGAGGCTCGTTCGACCGGCGGGCACGGATTTCCAGGAAATCCGCCCAGAGGTACGGAGGGACGCCAGGAATGCCTTTCCGGAGATTACGCATCGGGTGCTATCGATGCCGTTGTTAACTACATTCGCGATAACTACGAGCCTACGGATAGGAAATTCTATGTGGGTATGGGGCCCCATGACGGCGGGGGATATTGTGAATGTGAAGGTTGCGTGGCGCTTGACAGCGAGGGCTTTGACCCCCACCATGGCCGTGACAGGCTAATCATGAGCGATCGATATGTGTGGTTTTTCAACAGGGTGCTTGAGGAGCTTGAGGATGAGTATCCCAATCTTCATATTACATGGTATGTCTATGGAGCAACGATGTGGCCTCCGGAAAAACATGAGCCGAGTCCGCGAATAGTCCATGTTTTCGCTCCCATTAACCTTGACAGGACCCGCAGCATGGACAATCCCATGAGTCCGGACCGCCATATGCTCCGTTATGCCATCGACGGCTGGGCCGAGTTCGAACCCAATGAGATGTACTACCGCGGCTATTATAACAACCTGGCGTGCTCGCAGTTTCCTTACAGCCAGGTTGATCGCCTGAAGAATGAGATACCGGAGCTGCATAAACATGGGCTCAACGTCATGCGCGTCGAGGTAATTAAGCAGTCGTGGGCTTCCACTCCCCTGACTCCCTACCTCGCCTCAAAGGTGTGGTGGGATGTCGATGCGGATGTGGATGCTCTGTTGGCCGATTTTTACGGGAAGTTCTTCGCACCGGCCGAAGAGCCGATGCGCAGCTACTTCGAGGACCTGGAAGCTGCTTTTCGGGACACCCCTTACCATACCGGTTCGAGCTATCTCTACTTCCCCATCTTCCACGATCAGCGTCGTGACCTGCTCCGCGGCCATCTCGAAGAAGCTGCCGAGCTGGTGCAGGATGATAATGTGGATCCGGTCTATGCCGAACGCGTGCGGATGATCTCCGATGCGTTCCTTCGCCTGGAGGTGTTCCTCGACCTGATGGAGGCGCGCAACCGGCACGATTTCGAGGCTTCCAATGAGATTCTGGAGGAATATATGGAACTGACCGATGAGATGATCGATAAAGGATGGGTTATCGACCGAGGGTATGGCACCGGTGGTCCGTATTTTCGCCGTTTCTTCATGCCGGCGCTCAAGTCCGGCTATAAGCGTACGGTAGAGGAGGGAGAACTGGTAAAAGGGCTCCCCGATGAGTGGGATTTTCTGATCGATCCGGCGGAGATCGGCGAAATCGCGGGATACTACCGCGACGGCGAAATCGGCGGGAACTGGCAGCCGCTAAAGACCACATCCCTGAGCTGGTCCGACCAGGGTCTGCATTATTATAGAGGGGATGCATGGTACCGCTCGAAGGTGAATATCCCCGATGAGTTTGAGGGCCGTGAGATTTACCTGTGGTTCGGCGGCGTGGATAATTTTGCCAAGGCCTGGGTCAACGGCGAGCTGCTGGGCACCAACCGCGAGCCTCTGCACGGACTTCCCGGCGAAGCCGGCACGTTCCGCCCCTTTGATTTTCTGGCAACCGATGCCGTGCGTTTCGGCGAGGATAATACCGTGGCAGTGAAGGTGACCAACGACCGTCTAGCGGAGCTGGGCACCGGCGGCATAGTATCGCCTGTGATGTTCTGGTCTCCCCATGATGAGGACTGGAAGCCATGAGACAGATTTTTGGTTGTTTGTGAAGCTCCCTGAAATAAAAATAAAAAGAATGGTTTATTGTTTGGTTTTTTATTGTTTGGTTATTTTTATTGTTTGGTTTAACCACGGTAAGTTGTATTAAAAAATGGGATTACGGTCGAGAAGTCTTTTGAAAAGCGCCTTAGCGGCGTTTTTCGGGGGGTGTTTTGGGCTTCTAAGAATGTTTTTTGGGGGAGAATTTACTATGCCAAGAGCGAGTCGATCTTGCAGTGAACTATTTACAATTCAGTAAAACGAGCAGTCTCGCACAGACTGCCGTTTTGAGATAATGCAGTTAACTCTTATTTCAAGGAACCTTTTTTATGATGAACATACCGGTACATGATGGGCGATGGGTGAAGGTGAAGATGCTGTTGATTTTGTTCTGTATAACCTCTGTTTTTGTTGCGCAAGCCGATGCCGCCCCGGAGGTGACCCTTGCCGCTGATGGGGAAGCCGCTCTGGCGGTTGTGGTGTCCGAAGATGCCTCGCAGGAGACGGCCGAGATAGCGCAGACACTTGCTGATTATCTCGGTAAGATAAGCGGTGTCGCTTTCGAGCTGCAACGCGGGGATGGTGCCGAGGGGATAGCAGTCGGGACTTTTGACGAGTTTCCAGCGCTCGATCTGGATGAACTGTTCGATCCGGAAGACCAGACAAGGCGGGACGAGTACCTTATGCAAACGCATGAAGAGGGTCTGTATCTGGTGGGCGCCACGGATGCGGGTGCGAGGAACGCGGTCTGGGATTTTCTCTATCGGCTGGGCCATCGTCAGTTTTTCCCAACCGATTCGTGGGAAGTGGTGCCGCAGGCCGAGACGCTGAGCGTAGCACTGGATGAGTTCGAAGCACCAGATTACTGGGTGCGCGACGCTCCGCGCGGGGCTCCCTGGACCGATGGTGAACTCTGGCGCCGCTGGCATGAACGCAACCGTATGCGTTCTTCGTTTACCCTGAATACAGGCCATATCTACGATGGTATTATACGACGCCACAGAGATGTGTTCGACGAGAATCCGGAATTCCTGGCTAAGGTTGACGGCGAGCGCGGCGGCAATAAATTTTGCATTTCCAACGACGGCCTGCGGGAACTGGTGGTTGAGGACGCTGTTCGGCGTGTGGAAGATAATCCGGAGACCGACAGCATCTCCATGGACCCTTCAGACGGCGGAGGGTGGTGTGAGTGCGAGGAATGCAAGGAAATGGGGAGCGTCAGCGACCTTGTAGTGATACTTTCGAATGAAGTGGCCAAGGCTATCAATGAACTTGGGTACGGTGATAAATATGTAGGCATATATGCCTATAATGTCCACTCGCCGCCCCCCTCCGTCGAAGTTCATCCGAAAGTTATCGTGAGCCTGGCCACGGCCTTCATCAGAGGTGGATACAGCTTTGAAGAGATGCTTGAAGGATGGGGGGAAAAGGCGGAGCTGCTGGGCATACGTGAATACCACGACGTTGTTCTGTGGAGCCGGTGTATGCCGCTTCGCGCCCGTGGGGGAAACGTAGCGTATCTTGTGGATAATATCCCCCAATTTTACGAAGAAGGGGCCCGGTTTATGAATTCGGAGGCCTCGGATTCCTGGGGGGCCAATGGCCTGGGATACTACCTGTCAGCCCGTTTTCTCTGGGATGTCGATGAAGTGGAGGAGACTGAGGAACTGATTGAGGATTTTGTGCAAAAAGCCTTCGGCGACGCCGCAGAACCTATGCGTGCTTTTTACCGGCTTATCGCACAGGAACACGACCGGATGGGAACAAATGATGATCTTCTGGCGCGCATGTACGGTTGGCTGGATGAGGCGTATAACCTGACGGACGATCCGGATGTTCTTACGCGCCTGGATGAACTCGTTCTCTATACGCGCTATGTCGAGCTGAAGTTCAAATTCAATGATGCCG
>PUNP01000603.1 GCA_003551785.1 Candidatus Brocadiaceae bacterium
ATAATGTATCAAAGGGGGGGAGCCTGTTTCCGGATTGGGAGATCGGATTTTTCCCGGAAACAGGTGTCTCCCCGCAGGTTAATGATAATATTCAGTAAGACGCGTTAGTTCATCACGCCCGTGCACTGTGCCGGTGGTGATGTTACGGACTTCACTCAGGACTTACTACCCTTCTACTTATATATACGCAATCTATCAGTCAATCTTGAGTAAATTTAAAATTTTTTTATAAGTATGCTATCCATAGCCAGAGTCGCTTGGCCGGGAAAGTCAATAAAGGAGGGTGTTCCGAGCGCGACCACAGAAAAGGACGGCGGTGAGAGACTGATATTTTCCACCCAGAGCGAGTCTTCGTCAGAGATCGGGGTCTGAACACTCACCGTCGCTAGCCCGGAATTATCGTCGTATGCGAGACCGAGTCTTAACATCGTATCGAGAGGAATATCACTAAACATATAACTCTGATATGAATCAGTTATGCTGACTTCGCCGGTCGTCGGATAAAAACGGACAATGAGACCGGGCACGGATTCGATTTCATCGAGTGGATTGCTGAGTTCATCGGGGAGGTTGAACAGACGAATATCTACAGGTGGAGCGGCATCGCCCGAGGCTGTCAGGAGAAGATAAGTTTCGAGTTTAAAGCAACTGTCGGCGACCGGCGGGAAAGGTTCTGAAAGTACCCAGTTCGACCTGGCATGTTCACCGAAAATCGTGACATTATACGTTCTGCTCATATCATCCCAGTAAAAACGGGCGCCGTCGTTAGGAAAATAATCAGCCAAAAAACCCGAAGCATCGTTGAAATCCTGAAAATAAACTGTATTGCTTCCGGGAGTGCCCCTTCCCCTATGGATAAAAACAAAGACGGCTGACAGGCAAAAAATCGTCAACACAGCGGCAGTGATTAATTTAACCCTGCCTTCCACAGTTTTTTTGGCCCAAATAACGTCAAAAACATCAACAGAAGCATTCGGAGAGGGTAAATGCTGATCAGGATTAACTTCAGGATCGAACTGCCTGGCACGCTCGGGCTCCCGCTTATCAGCCAGCGATCTTCTTTTTTGCTGGATTACGTAATTATCAAGGACTTTCAGGACGTAGCTTCTGAATTTTCCTTTTTTTCTGTCAGCATTCTTCAGCAGTTTTTTCTCGAGTATCTTATCAGCGATAAAATCATGCAGGATATCTTCTGCTTCATGCGCTGAAAGCCCAAGTTGATAAATGAGATGGGATTGGAGGGCGGGGTGATAAAGATTAAGGATTTTCTCCAGAGCGACCGACTTATCCTCCTGGCCGGCCTGCTCAATAACCGTCCATTGTGTCGTAGGAAAAGCCACCGGCGGTTGCATAGAGTCATCTTTCATGTCAACCTACCATTTTAATGTAAAATAATATATTTCACGTCTCTTGCGAGTTCTCAAAATTTCAAAACATAGGTAAATATTCAGTGAACCACGTTGACGTTATCACCACCGTGCCCTGTGCCGGAGGTGATGCTGCGTGATTTACTGGGGACTTGGGCAAAAATTAACAAGGTGCGATTGCTTTTATTTACAGTATCACAATTTTTTATGTATTTCAACCCCATATTATAAAACAGGCGTTAAAGACTACAATTATAGGATGTTATAGAAAAGCAAAAAGAGATTATTTTTTTCGGCATTTTAATCAAATCTTAACTTATCAGGCTCTACCTGGGACATCCCTCTCTTGTAATTATGTTCACTTGAAAGCATTCTATGCTAACGTTAAAATGTTAACTCAGTTCAATTCAATTTTTCTAAGAGCGAGAACATGAAAAATCGGGAGAGGATATTAGCAACAGTAAAAGGTGATGAAGTTGACCGTTTCCCCGTATGGCTCAAATTAGGAAACGTATGGTATGAGTCGCAGCCGGAACCTTATTGCAGTATGGACATCATTGAGCTTCTACGCGGCACCGGATGTGACCTGCTAGTGGGAAACGGGATAAAAGTTCAAAAGGAAAATCCCCATGTGGATATCCATCATGTCCAGGAAGGTAATGAAACCCGAACCACTTATGAGACTCCGGACGGCATCCTGACCTCCGAGGTGACCTATGAACCATCCGCGTACTGCAGCCATCCGACCCGCCATCATGTCAATTCCCGGCAAGAGCTCGAAGCCGTAAGGTGGCTTTTCAAAGACACATCGTATGGAGTTGACCCGAACGAAGCGGAAGAAACATGCCGAAGACAGGTAGAGTTTGAAGCCGAGGATATTTTTACTTACTCCGGTATAGGCCCAGGGCCGCTCATGGATATGGTGGAACACCTTGCCGGTCCGGTCAACACAATATACCTGTTACAAGACTATCCAGAGCTTTTCAATGAAGTGCTCGAACTCATGCATCAGGACCGAATTCGTGAACTTGAAGCTAAACTGCCCGCTTACAAAGCGGATATGCTCTGGATGTCGGAGAACACTTCGACAACTTTAATCAGTCCCGCATTGTTTAAGCAATACTGCATGCCCCACCTGCGTGAATACGGTGAAATGATCCTCGGGCACGACATCATTCCCGTCCATCATATGTGCGGAACACTCAATGCACTGCTGGAAGACATCGATAAACTCCCGGCGCCGGTCAACGAAGCGTTCACAACCCCGCCCGTCGGCGATTGCACGCTTGCAGAAGGCCGCACCCGTATGCCGTCGAAAGCGCTTATCGGTGGCACGAACGCCACCTTGCTCACCCAATCACTGGAGAAGATAGAACAGACACTTGTCGACGACCTCGCTCGCTGCCCGGATAAAAGAAAGATTTTCCTCACTTCCGCCGGCGTTCTTCCCCCGCCTGTCAGTTTTGAAAAGGCCGGGAAAATTACGGATATAATGAAAAATATGCCGACTAAATAAACAGGCACCTAAAAATGAAAACATCTGATAACACTCAACCGAACATTGTATTGATCAATTGTGACGACCTGGGCTACGGCGACCTTGCCTGCTATGGGTCGGAATTAAACCGCACCCCGCATATCGACCGTATAGCCGAAAAAGGCCTCCGATTCACCGACTATTACGTCGCCTCGCCGGTATGTTCAGCATCGCGCGCCGCTATGCTCACCGGATGCTACCCGCGAAGAATCGGTATGAAGGGTGTACTTTTCCCGGGCGATCCGGTCGGCCTGAACACCGATGAAGTAACAATTGCCGGCATCCTGAAAGAACAAGGTTATGCAACGAAAATAGTGGGTAAGTGGCATTGCGGTGATCAGCCGGAGTTTCTGCCAACACGTCATGGTTTCGACAGCTATTACGGCATCCCCTTCAGCAACGATATGGGACGTCAGATCGGCGACGGGCCCGAACGCCCGCCGCTGCCCCTGCTGCAGGATGAAGAAGTCATCCAGCAGCAGCCGGACCAAACCTCAATCACCGAACGGTATGTGGAAGAGTGTGTGAAGTTTATCAGGTATAATCAGAATAGCCCCTTCTTCTTATATCTGGCGCACATGCACGTCCACCTGCCGCATTATCCTCCCCAACACTTCCTTGAAAACTCGAAAAACGGACGTTATGGCGGCGCTGTCGAGTGCATCGACTGGAGCGTAGGGGTCATCAGCCATGAACTCCAACGGCTGGGATTGGAAAACGACACCATCGTTATATTTTCCTCAGACAACGGTTCGCGAGCTCGGGACGAGGGCGGCAGCAACGCCCCGCTCAACGGCACGAAGGCCACCTGCTGGGAGGGTGGGATGCGTGTGCCGTTTATTATCAGCCGCCCGGGCACTATCCCCGAAAACGAAACCCGCTCGCAAATGGTGACTGCTATGGATTTACTCCCCACCCTTGCCGCCTCAGCCGGTGTCGAGGCTCCTCAAGACCGAATAATTGACGGTCAAGATATTACCCCCCTCATATTCGATAACTGTGAAAGCCCGCACGAGGCCTTTTTCTATTACAGCAGAGCGAATTATCTTGAAGCGGTAAGGTGCGGACAGTGGAAATTGTTCGTCAGCAGAGATCGGGAAACTGTATGCGAACTGTATGACCTTGATAACGATATTGCGGAGCAGCATGATGTTTCAGCGGACAACCCCGAAATCGTCGCACGGCTTGAGAAAAAAATCCAAGATTGCCGTGCAGACATCGGCGACGAATTAACGGGGATGGAAGGAGCCAATCGCCGTCCAATCGGGAAAGTGGAAGGCGCTGAACCGCTGACCAAATACGACAAGGACCATCCCTATATCATCGCTGAATACGATTTACCGCACAGAGGATAGGATAAACAGTCTCAAAGCTCAGTTGGTGCGCTCGCTGAATACTTAACCTGTTTTTCTCACAAACTCGCGTAATAGACAAGTTATTTGTTTGAAACGAGCCAAAATGACGTTCAATACGGTTCCGTCAGAAGAAAAGCAGGCTAATTCTCAAAGATTAAGTGTAATACCCCTATTTTTGGGTATCTTGCCCGCTTTTTGCCCTTCTTAAGACATACCACTCCCTGATTCCCCCATTTACAACACCAGAATCAAGACTTATTGCCGAATAATCGCAATCTATACCGGTGCTGCACGCGCTTTGGGTTCCGGAAGAGGAAGCACAACGCGACGAATATTCTCAACAACACGCTCAAACAACATCGCTACGGCATCGGATGTTCTCCTGCCACCGTCAAATTTAAGATCAACCATCCTCTTGCCCAAACCTTGCAACTTAATCTTGTTTGTGGTACACTCTGGTACCATAAAAGCCCTTCTTTATGCAAATTTATCTTATTGATAAATAACATTTTAACAAGAAATGATAGCCCTTTCAAGTTACCCTCTGTGAGATTTTCGGGATAAATATGCAAACTTTAAAAGAACTTTTCCGCTACGGCATGGGACCCTCCAGCAGCCATACCATGGGGCCCAGGAGAGCCGCCGAAATCTTTCGTCAGCGTAATCCGAACGCCTCCAAGGTCAAGGTACATCTGTACGGAAGCCTGGGGCTGACTGGCAAAGGACATCTTACAGACCAGGCAATATCATCCGGTCTTGCTCCTTTATCCTGTGAAGTGATAAACCATGAGAACAGTCTTGACTTTCATCCCAATGGAATGCGCTTCAGGTCTTTTGACCATGGTGAAAATCTGCTGAATGAATGGACTGTATTCAGCATTGGAGGAGGAGAACTGCGTGAACAGGACCAAAGCCGTACAGAAACCCCTTATGTTTATACTCAGGATTCCATGACCAAGGTTCTTGAATGGACCCAAAAGACCGGCCAACCAATATGGTCTTTGGCAATGGAAACAGAGGGCCCCCCGCTTTGGCAGCATTTGAAATTTGTCTGGGCCAAGATGAAAGAATCTGCAGCAGAAGGTCTTAATGAAGAAGGCTTCCTACCTGGAGGCCTGCACCTTAAACGCAAAGCTCATGGATTTATGGCCGGGGCAAAACAACGGCATAAAAAAACACGCCGCACAGCACTTCTTTCAGCATACGCCCTGGCTGTATCCGAACATAATGCCGCTGGCGGTTTTGTTGTAACCGCTCCAACATGCGGATCGTGCGGGGTGCTACCAGCAGTTCTTCTTTATTTGAAAAAAGAGCTTATAGTTTCTGAGGACAGCATCATCAAGGCCATTGCCACTGCCGGTATTGTGGGCAACCTGGTTAAGAGAAACGCTTCGATCTCCGGTGCGGAAGTTGGCTGTCAGGGGGAGGTGGGAGCAGCCTGTGCCATGGCTTCTGCGGCGGCTGCTGAGCTAATGGGAGGTTTACCACATCAGGTAGAATATGCTGCAGAGATTGGGCTTGAGCACCATCTGGGTCTGACATGTGATCCGGTTTTGGGGCTGGTACAGGTCCCCTGCATAGAACGCAATGCCTTCGGTGCCTTGAGAGGTCTGGCTGCTGCCGAATATTCCCTGCTGTCTAACGGTCCTCACCTGATAAGTTTTGACCAGGTGGTGGACGTTATGCAACACACCGGACATGACCTCCCCAGTTTATACCGGGAAACTTCACAGGGTGGTTTGGCCAAGGCTTTCAGACCTAAGGACAATACGAAATAAATACGTGCGTAGCCCCGGACGACCAACAGTACAAGCGGAGGTTGAAAGGCATAAAAAAAGCCCTTCAATGCCCCTAAGGGCCTCGAAAGGCTGCTTTTTGATTGGTACCCCCAAGGGGATTTGAACCCCTGTTACCAGAATGAGAATCCGTATAGCAGTTGTTGTATGGCCTTAATTGTCAACAACTTGAATGTATGCTGAAAAATGGTGATGACACTCATGATGACATTGGGTTTCATTTTGGGGTGTTTTGGGCGTTTTTTTCGGTATAGCTTTTTATTATCCGAGGCGGGAAATCAAGCGTATTCATATACGGGTGTTTCGATCACTTTTTCCGGCCGTTTTTTACTCTTGATTAGTGAATGAATAGCTCGACGGTCTCCGGCGAAAAATGCTGCTCATCCGTTTCCTTGCACACGCGGGCGGGAACATGTTCGATAAGAATCAAATGCCCCTGTTGCTGGAGTGTATAGGTGACTTCGGTATCAACTAGCGTTTCTTTCATTTTAATTATCCTCCCTTTCGGAGTGCATTGCATACTTACTTCCGGGTTTTACAATGCAACCACTTCTACTTGGCAATGACGCTGGCGGGCTTCCTGTACAATTTCCTCAAGGTGTGCTGCGGTTTCGTTGTCGATCCATTCTTCTCCGCACTGCGCACACAGCATCGCCTTTACGTTGCGGACCACAACCACACTGCTTCCGACATCCACCGAGTATGTTGTTGTCCCCTCTTTTTTCTTGCCCCCGCACAGCGGGCACAGGGCGTCTTTATATTCGGTATTCATTTCTTCCTCCGGGTTTTGTAATCGGGCTCAAAATGTTCTTCATCGGGTTCATATACAGTTATAATATGAACCATATCCGTAGCTTTATCGAATGCAGCTACCACATGCACGGGTTTTCCTTCTGGGAAACCCAGGAATAATGCGCAAGGAAACGGTTTCGACTCCTCATAATATTCAATCTTTTCGCCGTTAAGCAACACATCGAGTACCTGATTTTGCAAAATCCTGCGTTCTGCAAGCCGGGAGAGACAATGCATGCGCCACACGATATTCCCTCTTTTTATGGCGTCTTGCATAGATTCTTTCATGGTCTTCTCCAGAAAAGACATTTAACATTATTTTATTATCACCTATAATGTCAGAAGATGCAAACTCAGCGGCTCTGCCCTATGAGCCTAATCCGGCCAGTGGAGTGGCAATATCCCCCCGTCTATACCCTTGATCCCCCCTGTGGCGCATTGAGTGCGTCCTGTGGAGGGCATTCACTGCCGGAAACAGTGCTGGGCATGGGAAAGGTCGCCCGCGCCTGCTGATGTCCTGAAAAGCCTCTGTGATGCCGTTTCAATTGAATGTTTGAAAGGTGATGATGTAAACCAGCCGAACCTACTCGTTGCTGATAGATTTGCGCGATCATCGCCAGGCGAGGCAGGCACCATTGCCTTGCTGAAAATCCCCCGGCCAAAGCCCCCCCAGAGGGCCTTCCCAGGGCCGCCCGCGCCCGGGCATATCTGATATATACTCGGTCTGGGGATTATACTGGATGAAAAAAAATCTTATAACATCACCCCGCCTGAAAACCGGCTCTAAAGTCTTATTAAGCCACTTTATTTGGCATAACTATTTTCCACCCATTCCCTTTTCGTTATCAGATCCCAATTATTGAGCTGTGGTAGGCAGGAGCCAAAGGCCGGATAAACTTCCTGGATGAAGCGCGTTGGAGGCGCCTCAGTATGTGCAAGCATAGATGCTTTGCCCACCGCCATAATATGCATCATAGACATGCTGAAAGACGGCGGTGGCCTTCTGTTCGAACATTTCATGCGTGTAAACCTCCGGCAGCTCTCTGTCCAGCAAGGTCTCGATAGCCACTCTGACCTCAGCGCGGGTCTGCTGGCGTTTGCGCCAGTCCAGCACAAACTTCTCTTTTTTCAGTGTGTCCAAAAGGCTTCTGGCGGTGACTTTGACTTTGTTGCGTTCGGCATCGCTCATCTCAACCGCCGGTTTGGTCAGAAGATCAAAAATAGCCAACTCCTCCTCACTCAGTTGTTCGGTTATCGCCCGGCTTTCCTCCTCTTCCAAACTCTTCGCAAAAACCCTGAGCCGCCGGAAAAACTCTTCAGCGTTCATGCTGCCTGCGTTGTAACTTTCGATCATTGCCTGGAATCGCTCCATATAATCCACGCGGGTGCGGTTGAGCTGAATCATGATTTTCAGCTTTTGGGCGACCTTGCCTTTAAGCCTTTCATTAACCGTCCGCTTCCGCCCCGGCTTGAATTGTTCGGACAGCAGATCAAAATCCAGGTCGCTCAGATCGATAGTCGATCCGCCGTTGTACTCCCCCGCTTTTGACTCCCGGATAACATAACTTTCCGCGGCCACGGAGCGGTCAAGCAATTGCTCCACCTGAGACATGACCTGCGATATGTCAGCCTGCGGCGTCTCGCTCCGGATTTTGTCAGCTATCACACGCAGCAGCTTAACCTCCGGCTCGAACTCGTGCGCCGACTGATCGGGTAACAGCGTTTTATACAGGCGCTGCACGGTGTTGACCAGGTCAAGAAAATGATTTTTCACCGTTTCCGGGTAAATCAGCGCGTCGGCGGCATCGCCAATAAGCCTTACACACTCGAATCCCTCTGCCGACGAAATCCGCTCCGGATCAACCCCGCGCTCTCTGCATAAAGCCATCGACTCGGTCAGCAGTTCGCGCAGGGCCGCCCTGAGAGCATCCTTGTCCTCGACCGGTCTCTTCCCTTTATCGCCGGGATCGCCGTAAATCGCCAGCGCTTTTTCCAGGCTGCGGAAGACCCCGCAATAATCGACTATCAACCCGTTCACCTTGCCCGGATAGACCCTGTTGGCCCTGGCGATCGTCTGCATGAGCGTATGATTTTTCATCGGCTTATCGAGGTAGAGTGTAGAGCACGCCGGCACATCAAATCCGGTCATCCACATGGCGCAGACAAAGACCAGCCTGAGCGGGTCGTCGGCGTCCTTAAACTTTGATTCCAGGTCTTCTTCGAGCATACGCTTGCGGTGCGGGCGGATATCCGCCCCTATCTCAGCCATCTCGGCGATCTCATTCTGACTCTGCGATACGACGACCGCCATATCGGTTTCCCGCATCAGTTCAATCCGACTCTCTATTTCTTCGCAGTCTTCATCGACGGCGTGGAACTTTTGTTCCCTGAGTTTCTCCATCGCCTTGTCCCAGTATTGCCGAACTTTATCGTGCATCCGCACGGCCGTCGCTTTATCGATACAGACCATCATCGCCTTCCCCTGGAAGCCGCGCCGCATGAAGTGATCGACCATATCTTTCGCTATGGTCTCCAGGCGTTCTTCACGGGTGATGAGGTGATATTCCCTGGCAAACTCCTTGTCCAGCTTCGCTTCCTGCTGCTCGTCAAGTTCCGCCTCTTCCAGCAGCCGTTCCATATCTTCGTTGAAATTTTCGTTGCTCAACTGAAGTTCGGGGATACGGTTCTCGTAGTAGAGCGGCACGGTAGCGCCGTCTTCCACGGACTCCTGGAAGTCGTAGATACTGACATAATCGCCGAAGACCTGGCGGGTTTTTTGCTCACCCGCGATCAGCGGCGTGCCGGTGAACGCCAGGAAACCGGCATTGGGCAGGGCCGTGCGCATGTTCAGTGCCAGGGTGTCATACTGGGACCTGTGCGCTTCATCGGTGATCACGATGATATTGCGGCGCTCAGACAGCACCGGATGTTTTTCACCGGCCGCCGTGCGGAACTTGTGGATGAGCGTGAAGACATAGCGATGGTCTTCTTTGAGCAGCCGCCGCAGGTGGGCGCTGTCTTCGGCCTGCGCCCGGGCTTCCGTCACCACGTTGGCCGATGCAAAGTTCTTATAAATCTGCCCGTCCAGTTCCTTCCGGTCGGTGACGATAACAAAAGTCCAGTTACCGGGTGTTTTTCGGAGCACTTTCTGGGAGAAAAAGAGCATGGAGACACTTTTCCCGCTGCCCTGCGTATGCCAGAATACGCCGAGTTTCCCCTCGCGGCGGCGTATGTCGGCGAGTGCCTCCATCGCATTGTTGACGCCCAGGTACTGGTGGTTTTTGGGGATGAGTTTGGTGAGGCCGCCGGTTTTTTCCTGGAAGACGGTGAAGTTCTCGACGATATCCAGTAGCCGCCCGGGTTCACACACGCCCCGCAGCATTGTTTCCAGAGACACCCGGGCTTCCTCTTCTTCGTTAGCGACCTTCTTCCACCGCGCAAAATGCTCCAATCCCGCACTCACACTGCCCACAAGGCTGCGGCTGGCGTTCGAAATGATGATTAGTGCATTGTATTGGAAAAGCTGAGGGATGGTATCTTTATAATCGCTCAGGTTCTCATTATACGCCGTTTCAAGGCGTTTATGGCTGGCCTTCAGCTCGAATAGCACCAGTGGCAGTCCGTTGACGAAACAAACGAGGTCGGCGCGGCACGTGCGCATTTCGCCGGTCACCCAGAACTGCGAACAGCACAGATAGTCGTTGTTATCGGTGTTATCCCAGTCAATGACCCGAACGAGCTCCACCGTTTCGCCGTCACCTTCCGGGTCGGGGACGGTGACGCGCACCCCGTCTTTGATCAGACGATGGATTTCACGGTTAGCGGCGGTCATATCCATGACGGAGCGGTCGCGGGTAAGCTCCTCGATAGCGGCGTGAATGGCCTCGGGCGGCGCGTCGGGATTGATACCGAGCAGAGCGGCGCGCAGCCGGGATTTGAGCACCACTTCGGCTTTCGTTTCACGCTCCAGGAAACTGCTCCCATGTTGAAACTCGCCATAGGCATCAACCGTCTCCCAGCCCAGTTTGCTGAGCAGGGCAATAGCCGGCTGCTCGACCAGCGCATCTTCGGTATATTGGGCGTTTTTCATTGTCATTACCTTATTGACATTTCGCAATTATTTGAACGAAATATGTCGATACGCAT
>PUNP01000566.1 GCA_003551785.1 Candidatus Brocadiaceae bacterium
CAGGCGGAATGTATGACAGGCATCTTGCCTGTCCAGGGCGCACGCAGGGATGCGTGCTATACTATGAAGGGCATCTTGTGTTACTATATTTCTCATTTTGCACCTTTTCGGCCACGCCCCTAGGGAAAAAAACAATCCTTCAACATACTATCAACTTATATCTCCTTTTACTATAGGCAATTACAATTCGTTTGCGCAATCTTAACATCCGCAAAGATGACGGAGAGCCTAAAGTGGTTAAATGTATGATACTTACTTAACAATCATCGTTCGAAGAAATTCGCCGGTGTTTTCTGCTGCATTAGCAACTTCACTCAGGGTGCGCAGCATCTTTTCGTAAAACGATATAGTAACGGGATCGAGTTGACCTTCAAGTTTATAAATATGGATACTGATACGCCTCTGAAGTCTGTCACAATGCCATTCGGCTTCCCCGAGACTGCTAATCTTATCCAGTACGCATTTTGCTTCAGCACCGGAGAAGGAGGCCTCCACCAATTGTTCAAGGTCTTCGGCTGCTTCAATAAGCAATCCACTAAGTTTCAATACACTTTCGGCAAATTCTTTAAACTCATCGCAGAGTTCAGGGTGGATAATAGTTTTCCTGATGAACAGCACGACAGCAAAATCTTCCACTCCGTCTGCTATGCTGTCGATATGATGCAGGAATTGGTCCAAATCTTCGCGTTCGACCGGCATGAAATACCGGCGCGGCAACTGTTCTCTAATCACGTGTTTGATCTGATCAGCCTCATACTCAAGTTCAGAGACTTTATCCTGAAGCTCATGAATGGTGTCATAATCTTCATTGATAACGGCCTCCATCAGCGGGCAAATAAGTTTAACGCATTCATGTACTTTATTTGCATGCTTGACTAATGAACTGAAGGGGGATTGTCCGAATATTTCACCGATTAAGCTCATAATTACACCTCAGAATGGTTTAATTTATACATATCTTTCCATAACAACGTTTTGAGAATTAACCTTTTCGGCGCAGTACGATCCACCGTTTTTAAAACGGGAAATACACTAACAAATCCGCAGTGTCCTGAAATGACACAACATACCAGCGCAGGGTGAAAACCCTGGGAATACGTCGCACGATCAGCAATCCGTCCTGAAGGGACGGGACATATGTCTTAAGAGAAGAACAAATAATTTAATTCCCAGTCTCTGCCCCCATATGTTGCGCCCTTACAGGGCGCGATCGTATGGTTATTTCCGATCCCAGGGTTTCAGCCTGGGCTGGTATGTTATGCCTTTTCAAGGCAATAAGGATTTTTTACTTTGTCAGTTTTTTTCGTACATCCTCATTTTGTCAACGATGTACGGAATTTAAGCGCCTACCAGGTTAATCGGGCGCTTTTCTCACCCTCTCAGTTTAACAGTAAGCTCACCGACCCTTTTCCCGAGAGTCCTGGCGATTGCCAATTCGGTTTCGTCCGGCGCCTGATCGGCTTCGGGCCCGACAACTGCGGTAGCTGCATAGGGCGTGCCTCCACCGGTTGTAGTGAACAGTTTCTGTTCGCTATAAGGAACGCCTGCAATTATCATCCCCTGGTGGATCATAGGCATGAACATGGTCAACGGCGTGGTCTCCTGACCGCCGTGCAGACTGGCCGTGCAGTTAAAGACGGCTCCTATTTTATCGATCAGCGCGCCTTCCATCCAAATCGATGAAGTGCTGTCCCACATATTTTTCATAGGTGCAGCCATATTGCCGAACCGGGTGGGCGATCCGGTAATTACAGCATCAGCGTTCTTAAGGTTATCGAGGTTGAAATCGGGGTATTTGCTTTCAAGGGTTTCCTTACATTCTTTCCATTGTGGGTCGTCATCAATGACATTCGCCGGAGTGAAGATGTCCCTTACCATGGCGATTTCAGGCTCAATCCCATCGACGGCTGCAACACCTTCAGCGACAGCGTCGGCCAGTAATGCGGTATTTCCATAACGGCTGTAGAATACGATGTAAGCATACATGCACTTTACCTCCTGTTTGAGTTAAAAGAATTGTAAACATCCGGAAGCTTTCAACGCCGAGAGCATAACGGTTCAATTTTCAATGACTAAGTCAATGCTATTCGCCTTTTCCCCATTATTCACCTGCAAGAGTATTATAAGCCGGATTGGATAATAATGCAATAAGCGTTCACTTGCCAGATTTTTCTGAGCGGTTATAATATACTAAATAACGTTATTCATACAAGTTTCCTTTAATATCAAGTGTACCACGTTGGCTGGCAGGGTTCCCGAACATGTTATCCGTGAAATCGTAAACCGTGCGGATATTGTACGTATCATCGGTCGCTACACTAACCTGCAAAAGCAAGGCAGTGGTTTCACTGGTTTATGCCCCTTCCATAAGGAAAAGACCCCATCATTTCATGTTGATCCGGATGAAGGGTTGTACCATTGTTTTGGGTGCAAGGCGGGCGGTAATATTTTTACTTTTCTCGAACAATTGGAGGGGTTGGAATTTTATGAAGCCTTGCAGCAGTTGTCTCAGGAAGCTGGGGTGGATATATCGGAATATAAGGACGACGACATCAGCCCTGAGCAGCGCCTGATTCAGGAGAGAAAGGTAATTACGCTGCGGCGCGTGAATGACTTAGCGGCGGGATTTTACCAGAAATGCTTACATAAAGCCCGTGGCTCGGAATTGCCCCGGAATTATCTGAAACAGCGGGGAATTAACGATGTCTCGATTGCTAAATGGCAGCTGGGGTTTGCACCCGACGGATGGGATAATTTTCTCAAAATCGTTGAAAACCGCCAGTTGGATTTGAATATCGTTGAACAATCAGGACTAATTATTACACGAAAAGACGGAGGGTCTTACTATGATCGTTTTAGGAACAGGGTCATTTTTCCCGTGGCGGACAGGAACGGGAGGGTAATAGGTTTTGGTGCGCGAGCGCTGGACGAAGAACAGGATGCAAAGTATCTCAACAGCCCCGAGACGCCGGTTTTTGATAAAGGTTCGTGTTTCTACGGGTTAGATGTCAGCCGGGCTGCGATAAAAAAAAGTGAAATCGCTGTCATCGTCGAGGGCTATACTGATGTGATAATGGCGCATCAGCATGGGATTGAAAACGTCATAGCGGTGCTCGGTACGGCCCTTACCGAAAAGCATGCTCAGATTCTTAGCCGGTTATGTGAGAAAACAATTTTGCTTTTCGATCCCGATGAGGCCGGAAGAAAGTCGACTGAACGCAGCATTAAAACGCTTTTAGGTGCGGATATCGATCCGCTGGTGGCCGTGTTGCCGAAAGGACTTGACCCGTGCGATTTTTTGACCGAATATGGGGCTGATGCATTTAAGGAACGTTTAGCACAGAGCGCTGACTATCTGCGTTTTTCACTCGAAAGCGCACGTGGTGAGTTCGATTTTAACAAGCGCAGCGAAAGGACAAAGGTGTTTCGTCAACTTGCCGAAATGGCGGCAAGTGTGCCGAATGAAATTAAAAGAGAGATGTTGATCAGAGAAATAGCCGGTGAATTGAGTATAGAACCGCAGAGCGCTTTTGATTATATGGCAAGGCTGATGAGTAACAGGCGTCTTCACGGCGCAGCGATCGGCGACACCTCTGAGGATGAAAATGAGAGTCTCGGGGCTGATGAAAGGTTCTTAAAAGAATTGCTGCCGTTTTTGATAGTTAATCCGGATTTTCAGAAGCTTGCTGTCGAAGAGGGAATTTTTGACTTTACTCTGTTTTCTGAGTCGCCAGAACGTAAAATGATCGAGATGCTGATTCAGCGTGCACAAGAGGGAAAACCCGTGTCTGAATCTGATTTCCTGTATTATTTGCAGGACGACAATTATATCCGTAATGTACGGACAGCCGTTGAGATGGAGAAAAAATATGCCGGCGGCGACAAATTGCGGCGATTTAATGAATATAAGAAATACATGAACAAAAAAAAGCTCGAACTGGGCGAAAACGAAGCCGAATATGATGAAGACCAATGGTTAAGGGCATCCGTTGAAAGGAAATTAAACGAAGAGAACTGTTAGGCTTTAGGTGGGGATTGTATATATGGCAGAAGAAAAAAACAATGAACAAAAGGTTGCCGGTTTAAATGCTGGAACCGAGGAACTGATAGAAAGAGGCCAGAAGAAGGGGTTTCTTACCTACGAAGAACTCAATAACCTCTTGCCCGAAGAAGCTGTTAATCCGGAGTACATTGATGATATTCTGCTGACTTTGGACCAGAGCGGGGTAGAACTTATTGATGAATCCAAGTTGACTGAATCCGAAGCCGGAGACATCAGTGATGCACTGGATACTGAGGTGGAAACCGAAGACCTTGAAGATGTTGTCGGCGACACCGAGCAGATAGATGACCCTGTCAGGATGTACCTTACCCAGATGGGGGAAATACCACTGCTTACCCGTGAGCAGGAGGTTTCGTATGCTAAGCGCATCGAGATCACACGCAAGAGGTTCAGACGGAGAATGATGCAGTTTTTACCTTGTATTCAGGAAAGTATTGGGACTATGATAGAGGTACATGAGCATGAACTGCCTTTTGACAGAACCCTTGACGTTTCGGCGGTTGAGGATGCCGAGAAGCAGGCCCTTACCGAGCGTCTGCCGCAGAATATCAGCACTATCAAAAAGCTGATCAATCAAGTTCAGAAGGAATGGCGCAAGTGGGAGAGGGCAAAGAAACTTACTGAAAAAAAGAAAGTCACGATCTTACGTGAAGTTCAGAGTTATCTTAGAAAAATTCAGGTGCTGCTTGAAGAATTGGGGTTGCGAATGCGGAAAATTCAGCCTCAGGTCGATTCGCTGAAGCGACGGTATAAAGAAGGACTTGAGCTGTATAACAAAATCAAGGAATGTGAGGATAAAGACGAAATTAACAGCGGGAAACTGAGAGCGGCTAAAGATGAACTGAAGCAGTTTGAATCCGAGTATTGCCAGCCTTTCGAAGTATTCCGCCGACGTGTAGAGGCACTGCTGCATGTCCACGACCAGTATGAAAACGCTAAACAGGACCTTTCAAGCGGCAATTTGCGCCTCGTAGTGAGCGTTGCGAAAAAATACCGTAATCGGGGGCTTAACTTCCTGGACCTCATCCAGGAAGGCAATACCGGCTTGATGCGGGCCGTGGATAAGTATGAACACCGCAGAGGGTTTAAATTCAGCACCTATGCAACCTGGTGGATTCGCCAGGCCATCACCCGCTCTATTGCTGACCAGGCACGCACTATACGTATTCCCGTCCATATGATTGAAACGATGAGTAATATGCGCGAGACCGTCAAAAAACTGTCCCAAAAACTCGGACGCGAGCCGACTCTCGAAGAGTTGTCGAAACAGGCTGACCTGAGCATAGAGGAAACCCGGCGTATCCTTAAAATCTCCAGCAGGCCTATCAGCCTCGACAGACCTATAGGTGAGTCGGAAGAAAGCACTTTCGGTGAATTTATTGAAGATTCAGACGCTGAATCCCCGCTGTCCACGGCTACGCAGGAAATATTGAAGGATGAAATGGATAAAATACTCAACAGCCTTACTTATCGGGAACGCGAGATTATTAAATTGCGCTACGGGCTGGGGGACGGCTATACTTATACGCTCGAAGAAGTAGGAAAAATTTTTAACGTTACGCGTGAAAGGGTTCGTCAGATAGAAGTCAAGGCTATCAGGGAACTCCAACACCCACGACGCATCCGTACACTTGAGGGGTTTATCGACGACCTTGATTTGGAACGAGAGCGTGAAGAAGAGGAGAAAGAACGTGAAAGATATCTGCCTTAAACTAACATTTTCACTGCTCTGCATCAGGGCATTTTACAGTAACAGGATGAGTCTGTACCGAAATTGTTTTATATTATTCTGCAAGCTTACCAGCAGGCTTGCATGCAGCCCGGTCTAATTGGCCGGGCTTTTTTTATGTACATCCGCTGCCGCGGAGGTATTAGTTGATAATTCGCAATGTTTTTTAGGAGAAAAGTATATGGAATTAAGAGAACAGCTTAATCGTTTGATGTTAATTCAATCCATCAAGGATGATATTGCACAATGTGAGAAAGACAAAGCCGAGTTGACTAAAGATGTGAAAAACCAGAACGCGACTGTGAAAAAATTACAAGCAAAACACAGTGCTGTCCATCAGAAACGCATAGAAAATCAGAAAAAAGCTGATTCACTCGAGGTTAAAATACAGTCGAAAAAAGAAGAAAATGAAAAACTCAGGGTACAGCTGAATACCACTAAAAACCAAAGTGATTATGACAAAATTCGTAAAAGTATTATGAGCAATGAAGCGGACATGGAGATTTGGGAAGACGGAGAAATTCAGGCGTTAGAGGACGTCGATGAACTGAAAATCAAGGAAGCCGACCTGAAAGCCGCAATCGCGAGTGAAAAGGTTAAATTGGATGATATTAAAGCCGAAGTCGCCCAGGCACAGCAAAAATATGACGGTAAAATTGCCGAATTGGAAGTAAAAAAAGATAAAACATGCAAACAGATTGATGCGTCGCTCCTGGCTAAATATGAACAGATTGCGAACTCAAAGAATGACGGACTGGCCAAAGTCACAGATAGAATTTGCAGAGGATGCTTTACCCAGGTGCCGAAACAGATTGAAAATGAACTCATGCGATGGGATAAACCGGTATTCTGCCATAGCTGCGGCAGATTGCTGATGCTTGATGAGAATTTTTGATAATTCATCTGGAGCGCTGCTTTGAACCAATTAACCAACTCACTTGAAGAAATCATATCCGGGTATCCAATAGATGAAAAATGGCTCGTGGCCCCATCTTTGCGTACGGGACGTCAATGGGTTGATCAACTTGTCAGTTGCGGACGTAAAGTTGTTAACCTGCGCCCTACGACGCTGAGAACGCTTGCATTGAACCTGGCA
Organism: Candidatus Brocadiaceae bacterium; assembly: GCA_003551785.1. The sequence goes on from PUNP01000566.1 coordinate 6,889, forward strand.
GGGCCTAAAATGGCATCCGGGGGCTTCAAACTTGCCCCATTGCTGAAAAAAGAACTCATTACTGCGGAACTGTGGAACGAGTATCTGCGCCAAAGCTCAACGGGGAAATACCTAAGAAATATCGAGCCGGATTTCTCCTTAGTCAGAGCATTATCTTCCACCATAGATTCTATTCGGCTTGCCGGAATAGGCCCACGCGTAATTCAAGAAGCCACCTTTCACTCTAAAATAAAAAAAGAAGAACTCTGCCACCTCCTCATTAAATATGAGGCCATGCTCCGCGAACATCGACTTATTGATTACCCTGAGGCGCTCCAACTGGCCGTCAACAGGGTTAATGACGCGAGACTCCCTTCCCATATTCTGATTTTAGTCCCCGAAACTGAGTTACTCCAATGTGAGGTCATGGAGCAAAAACTGCTTGATACTCTGCCGCACGACCAACTGTACAAGCTCGAAGTTGATCGACCACGGTCTGCACCGGCCGGCGAGAACGCCGATTATTCGGCAAAAAGTATCAGCCAACTGCGGTGGGTAGGGGCACCCGTTGACGCACCGGCGCCAAAGCAGGACAATTCCATCGATTTTTTCAGAGCCGCGGGTGCTGCTAATGAAATACGGGAAGTATTCAGACGCTGCTCTGAAAATGCAATCCCTCTTGACCAGGTTGAAATAATCTATTCGGATTCCGGTACTTACCTCCCGCTCCTCCACGAACTTGCGAGCGCTATGTTTGAACACCATGATCCGCAAAAAGACAGTTATGCCGTCAGTTTCGGTGAAGGTCTGCCCGCTGTTTACTCACGGCCCGGCAAAGCGCTGAAGGCCTGGATTGATTGGCAGAAAAGCGGTTTTGACCAGGTAGTGCTCGAGCGTATTATCCATGACGGCTTACTCAAACGGCCGAATGAATACGTAGATCACATTAAAATATCCTATTCCGAACTGGCCGATGCTCTCAGGACCATACCTGTGCATCAGGGATATCATAATTACATTCCTAAAATCGACGAGCAGCTGAATGCCAAAAGCAATATGCTGGCCGAACCGGCATTGGACGAATCCGGCGAACCGCTATATGATGAACACATTGTGCAGAGGGACATCCAAAAACTGAAAGCCGTTCGCACACTGTTAGAGAAATTACTTGCCTACACGCCCGAAAATAACATCAGGTATGCAGATTTTCTGCTCAACACCAAACGTTTCCTCAATAATTGTGTGAATAGTGCCGGCCAGTTCGATGAATACGTCCGCAATAAGTTCATCGATGACATCGATCAGATGCTCGATTACCTTGATTCCTCAACGGTATTTTCCAAGGCATTTACATCCTGCTCTGACATACCGCAAAATGTTCTTGGCGGCGCAGAGCCGCCTCAAGGCCCTGCTAACGGCTTAAAGCTTGATTTGATGCAATGGGTAAAAGAATTGCCGCTGAATTCCAAGATTGCCGGGCTGCCGCCGCAGCCCGGCGCTCTGCATGCATCGAATATTCTTAACGGCGGCCACAGCGGCCGACCTTATACCTTCATTGTCGGGCTGGATGATTCCAGATTCCCCCGGGCAACCATCCAGGACCCGTTGCTGCTTGATTATGAGCGTTTAAATATCTCGGACAATCTAATCACTTCAGAGCGTAGAGCTGAGCGCGACATAAAAAAATTCGAGGCGCTTTTGGCTCGGCTAAGGGGTAAAGTAACACTCAGTTATGCCGGGCGCAGCGTTGAGGACGACAGTGAACTTTCGCCCAGCCCTATGTTGATTAATGCCTTCAGAGCTGTGACCGGCAATCTCACGGCAAATATCGAAGTCTTCCTGATATCGGAACTCCTGGGAACGGAGAAGGCTTTCGCACCTGAAGATGAATCATGCTGTTTATCACTGACCGATGCGCTCATGGGGCTGCTTTGCCTGGCTAAACCGACCGATGACAGACGCGGTCTGGTTGCCGAGTTTTTTCCTGATATTAGCTTCGGATTAGAAGCTGAACGTAATCGCAAATGTGATGTTTTGACATGCTATGATGGTTTTGTGCCCCAGGCGGGTAAAGATTTCAGTCCCTTTAATCGCAAGGACAGGCCCCTTTCTCCAAGCCGACTGCAGGGTCTGGCTAAGTGTCCGCTACAATTTTTCTTTCAAAATATTCTGGGGCTGGAACTGCCCGACGAATTCAAATATGACCCCGATATTTGGCTTGATCCCCTTCAAAAAGGAACGGTGCTGCATGAAGTTTTCCATCTATTTATTGCGGAGATGCTGAACAGAAAGGAGATACCGGACGCGGAAAACCCAGAGCATCTTCATTTTATTTTCGAATTGCTTGATTCCGAAATGGAGCGGATTAGAAGAGTTTCACCGCCGCCCCGTCACGACCTCGAAATGAGCACGCGCAACATCCTGCGTCTTGCCTGCAGAATATTTCTTTACGGACAAAATGAATTATATGATTCCGGCCGCCCGAAATTTCTCGAAGCTTCTATTGGTCTGAAGAACATGGGGCATTCGCCACTTGATACTGCAGAACCTGTAAAAATGCCTCTGGACGTTAATAATAAGGCTATTTACCTCAGAGGGCGTGTTGACCGCATAGATGAACTTAATCACGGTGGCGGCAAAGTCTTCTCGGTATGGGATTATAAAACAGGCAGCAGCAAACGATATGAGAATGGCAAGAAGGGAGTTTTTAATGAGGGACAGCTTGTGCAGCATTTTGTCTATAAGTATATTGCTCAGGCCTGCTTGAGCGATCATCTAAAATCGCCGGTATCAGTTGAATTTTTCGGCTATTTTTTCCCCAGTGCCAAAGCCAGGGGTGAAATTATTAAATACACCGATGCCCAACTTAGAGGCGGCAAGAGGGTTTTAAACCTGCTATGCACTGCTTTGACTGATGGCGCTTTTGTTGCGCTCCGTGACACGAATAGCTGCAAATACTGTGATTTTGCCGATATCTGTGAGGATGTGAATAGCGTTGCCGAATGGGCCGGCAAAAAAATGGATAATGAGGCTAATAAAGTTTTGCAGCCTTTCAGAGAACTTAAGGAGAATTATTAGCTTTTACGAAACCGGCTATGACAGCGACAAGAATGAGTTGAGCCAATGCTACAGCCAGAAAAGGTATGCGCAGGTTGGTCATCTGCGCTATAGTCCCGCCTAAAAACGGACCTAAAGCCACCCCTATCATGCTGATAGACGTTGCGGCACCGTAGGCTCTCCCTATACATTTTTTGTCGATAATTTTTTGAATCATGGCATTAGCGGCAGGGAGCATACCAGCAACACTGAAACCGTATAATATTCTGACCGCGAAAAGAACGGGCAGACTGTAAGCGAAAAAATGCCCCACAGAAGCTGCGGCGGATACCAGACAGCATGTGACAAGAATCTTTTTCTGGCCAACTTTATCGCCTATATGCCCGAGTATAGCTGCCGCGGCTCCGCCTGACAAAGCAGCAGCGGCCATAACGGTTCCGGTAATACTGTTAATATTATCAGCGGTAGGGACGATTTCTCGCACTATCAGAGGGAATGACGGCTTAACCATCGTATCGCTTAATCTAACCCCCAGAATAATAATAACGGCGATCAAAAATCCGCTCACCGCCATTATTTGGATAAACCCCATAGGCGCACCGTCTTTCTCATAATCGGGTGGAGTGAAGTTTTCATTTGCTCGCGTTACGAGTATGCCACCGGCCAATAACAGGAGTGCTCCAAACTTGAAGGCTACTCTGTAGCCGAACATATCCGCAACCATCCCCCCGCCTAATGGGCCTATAGTCACGCCGATGGACACGGCGGCGTGCATCATTCCTAAAGCAAAACCACTCCTTTTCTGCGGAGTCACGCTGGCCACCAAGGCAATGCTGGCTGCCATAGTACCTGTGAACCCTCCCTGCAAAAAACGCAATAAAACAAGCTGTCCTACATTCTGAACCAGTGACATAAGGAAGAGTATAACTGCACCGGCAAACATCGAACGGCAAACCATGGCTTTGCGCCCGTATCTGTCAGCAAGTATACCCCATA
>PUNP01000878.1 GCA_003551785.1 Candidatus Brocadiaceae bacterium
ATATCAAAATCGTGTTCAAGCTCCGGCGTAATGATACCGGGCACGGCAAAAACGGCGGTTATGGTCTTATCTTCCGTCATCCGAACCATTTCCTCTTCTCTTGTGCTGCCCTCTATCTCATCATCACCGGTCCAGTACAAAAACTTGTAATCCATATCATCCGGAACAGATGCGCTGATACGAACCTCCTCGTCTTCATCATAAGTGCCGGTTCCTTCCAGCGTTCCAATCCCAACAGGGTCACTAAGCACATTCAACTCGAACTGTCGCGTTGTGCTTTCAAAATGCGCTTTAATCTCAGTACTGCGTTTTGCATGCCAGGTCTGGACGGGACTGGATGGCTCAGAAACACCGTCATCGATCCCCGACCAATGGGTAAATTGGTATCCGGGCAGCGAGATCGCTCGCAGTTGGATTTTGGTTCCCCTCTCGGCCACTACACGCCTCAGTATCCCATAGTCTGAGTCTAAAAGAACCCGACCGGCAAAACCCGATTGGTAGCTGTGCCACTGTCCGATTTCACCGCGGTTGACCTGTACCAGTCCCTGGGGCAGTTCCCGCGGATCATCGGTGTCGGGATGTCCGATCTTGATGCTCAGCGCAGCCGTTTCGGGAGCAGCAACGGCAAGGGAATGATAATGCCCGCCGGAAACCGTACCGCGCATATCCCTGTCCGTATCCAGCTCGTAGGCCGCCCAGACATTGGTATCGTTTGGCCCGAACGGCTGGGTCAAAAGATACGGACGGGACTGCGGCGAATTATTGCCGTCAAGGTCGGCCTCGTTAATACCCAACTGACCGTGATAATTGTTGCCCATCCCCCACATAGCATCTTCAGACCGAAGGAGTGAAAACTCTCCGGCGGCAACAATAACTTCAATATCCTCAATGTCGTTATCATGATTGTCCTGCTCCAGGGCGGCGACATCCGATTCATACGTACTGTTCGTGCCTCTGCCAAGCTGGCCGTATTTGTTATGCCCCCAGGCATAAACCTTCCCTGATTCTGTCAGGGCAAGCGAATGAGTATTACCGCCGTCAAGCGCTGTAATGCGATCGCCGCCAACGGCATTCTGAAGTTTGGTCATCAGGTTCGGGACCAGAATGTCGTCACTTTGATCCTCTATAGCCAACTGCGCCCGATTATTCAGTCCCCATGCCAGCGGCGTGTTGTCTTCAAGAACAGCAAACCCGTGGTCCCCGCCCGAGGCTATCCAGTCGACGGACGGTGTCCTGTGCAGCCAGGCGGTGGCGTCAAGTGAAGCGGTCGCAAAATGGACAGGCACATCAAATGTGCCGTAAGAATCGCGCTCGTCGTCGGCATGAGAGTCGGGCGAAAAGGCTACTGCCGATATCCCACCAGCATGGCCCTCAATAGTGCGCACATGCGTTAAAAAACCGTCCAGATCATAACCATAACCACGATCGATTTTCCACAGTATTGTCGTAGCGTCCCTGGAGCCGGTAAGGATATAATCACCGAAACGGCAGAATGCGGCGGCCGTAACGCCAAGAGAATGCTCATTTCCCTGCTCACGCGCCTCATCCTCACCGAATTTCAATAGATGACTGCCCGTACCAAAATCCCACAACCTGACCGTTCGATCAGCCGAGGCGGTCAGAATGTAATCGCGATGGGGGTCGATAGCAACGGAATAAACGGAACCGCTATGGTAATGCATATCATCACCCAGCTCTTGTTCGAAAACATAATTGTCACCATCCCACTTCCAAAGTGACGCTCGCGCATTCACATGTCCACCGGCCTCTGCCCGCCCCCCTGACGAGCCGATAAGAACGTACTCACCGTCGTGAGTAACATCGATCGACAGCACCGAGCGGTCATGCAGCCTTTCATCGTCAGTGATATCCCATGTTCTGGCACCGACAACCTCGTCATCGTCCAATTCCCAGACCCTGACATCTTTATTGACCGTCGCGGCGGCAAGGAACCACGCATCGCCGTCAGAAAAAGTTTCCAGCGCTGTCACCGCACCGTCTCTTTCGCTTTGATCATTAATATCCAGAATATATCCACCGGTTTCGGCATCCCACAGTTTAATTGTCGAATCGACGAACTGCGAGCCGGTAATGACATAGGCATCACACGGACTGAAGGCAACAGCTGAAATACGTTTCCTGTGGGCGTTATGGTCACCGTCGAGTATACTGAGCGGAGTCCCAAACGACAGTGAACCCGGCGCAGCATCCCAAATGATGGCAGTGCGATCATGCGACACAGTAACCAGTTTTGTCCCGTCATGGCTGAAGGCAATATCCGAAACAGCACCTTCATGTTCAGCGAGCCTTCGAATATTCAAGCCGTAAACCGGCACGGGAGCGGCGCTGTGCACTTTGCTGTTGTTACCGAGCTGTCCGTCAGCATTTTTCCCCCAGCTCCAGACCGATCCGTCGTTTTTAAGCGCATAGTTATGATTCCTTCCGGCTTCGACGGCAACGACTCCTTGCAGTTTTCCGGTCGGATCGCCCGGGTCGATCACCTGAACGGGCAGCCGCGTCGGCTGATTGCTTGTCTCCCCGGTTCCGAGCTGGCCACGATCATTTCTGCCCCAGGCCCATACGGTGCCGTCCTGCAGCACGGCCAGGGAGTGGAATTCTCCGGCAGCCACATACACAACATTGTCCAGTGTCTCTATCAAGCGCATAACATCAACAGTATCCTCATCGGCCCCCAATCCGGTCTGCCCCCAGTTATTACGCCCCCAGGCGAAAACCCGCCCATCGGCGCGCAGCGCAAGGGAATGATTGTGACCGGCAGCGACAAATTGCATGGAGAGCTGATGATACTGGCTTTTAACATAGGGATAGGAGCTGCCCAACTGATTATCAAACTGCCCATGCGGCTGAATAGGCTGATAATGGTCGAATCCCTGCCGAAACTCCAGGTCGGGATAATACCACTGTCTTGTCCACCAATTATCAAGAGGAAATTCTCCTTCCCAACCGATATTACCACCCTCTGATTTTTCTTCTCCGTCAGCCGTTAAGTAATCGGGCCAGAACTTCCTGTGCATATGCGGCCAGCTTGTATCATATGGGGCATTGTCTGGTTCACCATAATACCCGGGAAACCCCATTTTATCCACACCTAACTGCCCAGAAGCCCCATATCCCCAGGACAGCACCGTGCCGGGAGCAACTTTAATATTGAAAGGTTCGCTTTCCAGTCCTAAAATATCCTCTTCAAAAATGTCGTCCCCATCATCGTCAGGATCGTCCTCCCCCCCAATCCAAAAGTTATAAGGTTCCGAACGAGGTCCCCTTTTCATCGGGTACCTCACCGACAATTTATAATCCTGTCCCAGCCGATCGATACGCAGGTCATCCCATTGAACAAGCCCATCGGAATCCGGGATCAATTCCTCTGCTCCGCTGAGAAGAGCCCCGGCCATACCCGTCTCCCTTGCGATGTCGATGATGACCCCACTGGCGGCATTTTTGACCGGTTCACCATCATCATAAAGCAGCCTCGCCTGAACAACTATCCCCAGAGTGCCTTCAGGATAATCATATCCTCCAACATCGGTGCCGAGTAAAGAATCTGCTGGTTGAACCTCATATTCAAGCTCATCAGCGAAAGAAAATCGGGCCTGATACTCCAGGGATTCGTCAGCAATACCTGAGGGTGGAGAAAATGACTCATTACTGCTAACCAGGTTCCCCCCCTCATACCACCCATGAAATTTGTAATCATCCGAAACGGTGACTGAAAGGTTCACCTGAGTACCGACTTCAACGTCAACAAATTCGTAAGTTTCATCTCCGTCGACAGTGATTACACCGGCCATATGCCGATAATCCCAAGTTTCTAGAGGCAATGCCTGATTGGCATCAGTATCTACCCGAGCACCTTGCACCCGCACAAAATAATATTCCGTCTCCTCTTCGTCGTTATTATTATCCGCAAACAGGCAAGCAGTGATCGCAAAAAAAGAGAGGAAAAATATTGAAAGAAATTGTACAAGACCATATTTTACTATCTTTGAGCTGTTTATATTACCCATTAAATCGTTTTAACCTCAAATTATTTTTCGCTGGGATAGCTTAAGCAGCCGCTACCCCCATCGATTATTATGTCGATTTTAACGTTACGCAAACACTCCTTTCTGTGGCGGATAGGATTCAGGAAGAAAAGGAGCAGCGACGAGTGACTTATGAATCAATTTACCATGCTGCCATGACAATTCTGACTTTCAACATTATCCAATATTATCTTGCTCATTGCAACCAAAGGACGCAGCACTTCGGCAGTTACTTCCCTTAAGAGTGCTTTTCTGCTGATAAGACGGGCCAGTGGCGGGCTGCAGTTGTAATAAACTTTCACTAAATCATGCCCGAGCCGCGTCGGAAGCAGCACCCGGTCGCGGAACTGCCGCAAATTCCGGACATCTACGGACTGGGAGGAGCCGTAGGCGGCCGTAGCGATGAAGCATTCATCACTGGAGCTACTGCTGCTGCGTTCCCTTTCCGAATAATCAGCCTCGATTTTAGTATTCGACCCCTTAATCAACTCCACTTCCCTATGTGACGGGGTATGGGCCGTGAACGACGGGTCTTCGAGTTCGCGGAATTCTATTTCATACTTCCCCTCAACCATTACAACCGTGTCGTCACTGCCGAACCAATCAGTCGGTATGTCATGCACCGGTTCTCCATCGAACTGATCACTGATGCGCCAGGCTGCTCCGTAATCTTGTGCATAATCCGGCTTTAACTGCACCGTCAGTTCAGCAAATTCTTCTTCAGGGGCGGGCCGGACAATGATGGGGTCGGAGATGAGTCCGCTCTCGACGCCAGAGAGGTCTTTAGGCCCGCCGTCTTTGTATCTGACGGTAAAGATGCTGAAAATAGCGTTATCGTGTCCGCCGCGGGCATATTCCCGCTCAACTATATCGTCTTCGTCTATCGGGTACGTTCGGTCGGTAATGGGATTATATTTTTCCATACTGATAAACCCGCGCAGCTTGAACCTCACCAGGGTTTCCAATCCCTTTTCCGGCAATTTTATTTGGAAAACGTAAATATCCCCCGGTGTTTCTTCAATAACCTCCTCCTCATCATCATTCTGCTCATTATTTGCGGGTGCCGGCTCGTAATAATCAGCGGGCAGACGGTAAACCGATGTGAAAAACCCCGGCTGATCGTCAACTATCTCAATTCTGTTATCCCGATAATAACTTTCCCGTTCGTGCTCGCTGAAGTATCTGCTGTATTCCTGATATTCACATTCGCCGAATGTACCCGTTTCGAAACGATAATTGAAAGTATGCGTCTCACCGTCGTGGTCGTACTGCAAGGTGTAGAGATATTCCCTGTCATGGTTAAGAATTCCTAAAGGCAGCGCAAAATTAGGCCATCCCCCCGCCCCGTCATCCAGATACACGACAATATCATCCTCGGCGTCGACGATTGTGCGCCGGCGGTTGGTTACTCCGGAAGGTACGGTATCGGTGTGCGTAAGGCTCGGAGCGACGGGCATCGGCTCAGCGCTTAAGTCCCTGTAAACGGGTGCGTCGAACACGGCAGTAACTGTTTTATCACCCGTCATGATGATCCGCTCCCTTCTGTTCGAACTTCCTTCTATTTCCGGGTCGCCCGTCCAGTAAAGGAATTTATGGTCGTTCGTTGAAAAGGGCCTGGCCGAAATAATGACCTCATCACCTTCATTATACGTTCCGGCCCCCTTGACGATCCCGCCCTCGGGCGGTGTTTGATTGATGGAAAGCTCATAGGTTCGCGTTCGGCTCTCGAAATGCGCGGTGACGGTAATATCCCTCTTCGCCTGGAATGTCAGCAGAGGATCAGCCGGATCAAAACTCTCACCGACATCCACGGGGCCTCGCCATTCTTTGAAATCATAGCCGGGGAGCGACAGGGCACGCAACGTGATTTGAGTTCCTTTATCTGCCGTAATACTTTCGAGCAGACCTTGAGAAGTTTCGACGGAAATTCTGTCATGAGCGCCGGTATGAAAACTCATTTTTTCGCCCGGCTCTCCCGTATCCAGCACAACAAGTCCGGAGACGGGTTGCTGGCTCGCGCCCAGTGCGACATGGATATTGATTTCGGCCCGTGGAGGCGAGACGACGGCAAGAGTATGAGCGGCACCGCCCGCCATCGATCCGCGTGCAGACGGCGCAGTCCAGGTATATGAACTCCAGGCGTTACCGTCAGTATCCTGAGGCTGTGATAATTTATACGCAAACGGCTGGTTGGAGTTATCCCCGTTTAAAATCGGACCGTTGATGCCCAGTTCACCAAATTCATTGCTTCCGATACCCCACATTGCACTCTCCGAACGCAGCATGGAAAATTCCCCGCCCGCAGCAATAGCGATGATGTCTTCGACTGCGCCCCCGTCGTGGTCTTCTTCAATTTCAGCAATATCAAGTTCATATGTGCTTTTGGTGCCTCTTCCGAGCTGTCCAAAAACGTTATGTCCCCAGGCGAAAACCCGTCCTTTATTTGTCAGCGCCAATGAATGAGTATTGCCGCCGTCTAAAGCTGCCACCTTTTCCCCCTCGTTACCGTCCATCATTTCAACCAGAGCGATTATTTTCGCCGGCGCGGTCTGATCCAGAGCCGATGTGCCCGTCCCGAGCTGCCTGTAATTGTTCAGTCCCCAGGCCAAAGGGGTATCGTCTTCCAGTATGGCGAAACCATGATCGCCACCCGCGGCGATCCATTGTGCTGCGGGGCGCTGGTGCAGCCAACCCAAACCGTCTTTTGAAGCCACCGCCATGTGCATGGGGGCTTCATACGAACCATAAATATCCCGGTTGTTACGGGCAACCTGCCTGTCAGGGGAAAAAGCAACGTGGGTAACAGTATCGCTATGGCCCTCGAGAGTGCGCAGCAATGTCAGAAAACCGTCGGCGCCCTCAAAAACACTTCTATCCAGCTTCCAAAGCCTTGCCGTCGCGTCACGTGAACCGGTAAGGATATGGTCACCGAAACGGCAGAATGCGGCAGCGGTGATGCCGAGCAGATGCTCGCCGCCGTTAACTGCCTCCCCGAACTCTAAGATGTGCTCTCCCGTATCAAAATCCCACAACCTCACTGTCCGATCCAGACTGCCTGTGAGCAAGTAACGCAACTGCGGGTCGATAGCGACGGCGTAAACGGGAGCAGTATGGAATTTATCACCATCGGCCAGTTCGAGCGCTAAATCATATTGTCCGTAAGCCTCATCCCAACGCCACAAGGAAGCCCTGGCATCGGGATTTCCATCGTAAACAATACCGTCGGGGCCGACAGTGACGGCATCACTATCGCCGCCCCTGCCGCCCGATGATCCGACAAGTATGAACTTACCATCGGCAGTGGTATCGACGGACATAACGGACATATCGTGCAAATCCCCCTCAATCTCCCACTCCCGCAAGCCTGTTAATTCACCGCCGTCCAGTTCCCACACGCGGACTGTTCGATCGGTTGAGCCGGAGACGGCAAACCATTTCCGACCGTTTTGGAAAGTTGTGATGTCGGTCACCGCCCCGGAATGTCCGCCGATACGATCAGTACCATGTGCTTCCACCGACCACAGGTCGTCGATAAATTCTCCACCGGAATCCCAAAGTTTGACAGCGGTATCATCGCCGCCGGTGACAATGTATCGGCCGCAGGGACTGAAGGCGGCGGCGGTAAAAGCGCCGGAATGCGCGGACGAGCCGGATAGCTCCAAAACCACCTTACCTAAATTTTCCGAATAAGGATCGCTGTCCCACACGAGCGCGGTCGCATCCGCTGAAGGAGTAATCACTCGCGAGCCGTCATTGTTATAGGCAATAGCGGTAAGATTTGATTGCGGTTTAACCTTGTCAGAGAGGATGGAGACATTGATACCGGCGGTCTTGACCGGCGATTCAGCACGTTGATACTTACCGCCGTCGCCGAGCTGCCCGTCGGAATTACGCCCCCATGCCCTGATGGAACCGTCGTTTTTCAGTGCATAACTATGGTTTTTCCCCGCCTCAACGGCAATTATGCCCTGAAGTACCCCCGTAGGATCATGATTGTCAATAACTTGCACAGGTGATATTTCATTAGCATCCGGGCCGAAACGATCGTTGCCGAGCTGACCGAATTCATTACTGCCCCACGCCCACACGGTGCCGTCCTGCAGCACGGCAAGTGAATGGTACTCACCGGCAGCGATGTCAATAACTTTGTCGAGTTGTTCAATGTGCTGGAGCGTGTTGATAGTTGCGTCATCAGAGCCGACTCCGAGTTGCCCGTGATTGTTGCGCCCCCAGGCAAATACAGCACCGTCGGCCCGCAATGCGAGTGAATGGTGACGGCCCGCGGCGACATACTGCATGGCATTCTGGCTGAGTTCATATTGTGCGGGATAGGGAAACGCGCCGCCGAGTTCGGCGTCGAATTGCCCGAACGGCTGAACCGGTTCATATCTGTCGATCCTTTGGTCAAAAGTATCGGCACGAGGATACTCCCACTCACGTTCCGGCCAATCATTCTCATACCCGATATAACCGCTTTCGCCTTGTGGGCTGAAAGCCTCATGCATATGCGGCCAATCCGTGGAGAGGTAGTGTCCCGGCATGCCCATATTGTCGACGCCAAGCCGCCCGAAGGTGCCCGCGCCCCAGTTCAGCACTGTCCCGGGTGCCGCAATGATATTGAATTTATCACTGATGCCAGACACGTAATGTTCTTCGGGTTCATCAACGGGGCCTATTGTCGTTTGATAGCTGAAAACTAATTGATAATCGGGGCCGAGGCGGTCGATTTTGATCATATCGAAAACCGCGATTCCCTCATCATCCGGCTCTACAGCTTCCGAATAAATGACGGCCCCCGGCATGCCGGTTTCTTTATGAATATCCACGACGACTTCTCCCCCCGCATTGGTTAAGGGGGTTCCGTCATCATAAAAGAGCTGAACCTCGATACTTTCGCCTTCCTTGGATTGAACTGTATCACCGGCAGGTCGGCCGATGTCGTCACGCCGGACATAGTCGTGGCCATCCTCCGGTGTGCCTAAGAACGAATCAATCGGTTGGTTCATAATTTTTATTTTGTTGACGACCGAGAAACGAGCCTGGTAAAAAGCATCCTCTTGAGGCAGTTCAAAATTGAGATCCCCGGTAAGCAATTCCCAGTCGTCCTGCTCATCCTCTTTTCCATACCATCCCAGGAATGCATAATCCGGAGAAACAGTAACGGACAGTTCGTGTGCCTGCCAATCCTCAAAATCAATATTTCCATAGCTCTGCTCTTGCTCACCTTCTATTACAATCGCACCGGCCGAATGAGGTTCCTGCCAGGTTTCGATTATATTACCATCGGAATCGATTCTGGCGCCTTCAACGTAAATTGTATAGCCAGCATGAGCCGCACGAGCAAAGGGTAAAGAAACAAGCAGCAAAAGAGCGAGAACAAACGGCGTTATAATATTTTCCACCTGCCAAACTCTTCTGAGATACCCTTTATTCTGCATTTTGCCACCTTGAAGTATGAATTAGATTTGCCAAAACATAACTGTAGTATATCAAATATAAGGTGCTAAAATCAAGATAAAAAGGACGTTAAGCATTGAAATGAGCTTACAGCTCATATTTTATGTTCTTCATTCGTAATCCCAGGATTCCATGTCCTATCAGACATTGCATCCTGGGCTATTATAAACACGTCCCTTCGGGACTCTTACTCTTCGGCCTACCATGTATAGTTAAAAGCGATATCTGCGTGCGATAAAGGCCCATGTCCACGCCCAAGTCGTAAGGCATTTTCGATGCCCACCTGAACGGCCTTGCCGGCGCTTTCCACTGCGTTCGGAACGGGTAAACCGTGAGCGAGAAAAGTGGCGGCGGCACTGGCAAAAGTGCACCCCGTGCCATGCGTATCCCGGGTTTCAATCCTTCGATATTCGTATTCGTAAAAATCATGGCCATCATAAAGGATATTGACAGGGGAGACACCTTCATCCAAATGACCACCTTTGATGACCACCCATAGCGGGCCGGTGTCGGCAATAATTCGAGCGGCTTCACGCATATCATCAACGTTGGTAATTTTCTTGCCCCCGGCCAGCGCTTCCGCTTCGGGGATGTTGGGAGTGACAACTTGAGCAATCGGCAACAGTTGGGTTTTGACGGATTGCACGGCCTGCTCGGAAAGCAGACTGTCGCCGCTTTTCGCTATCATTACAGGATCGACAACTATCTTTTTGACAGCATAGTTATGCAATATGCCGGCGACACATTCAACTATAGAGCTTTCGGCAAGCATACCTGTTTTGACAGCATCAACGCCTATGTCATCGAGGACGGCGACGACTTGCTTTTCGACGAAATCGGCGGGGACGGGATAAATACCCGATACGCCGACAGTATTTTGTGCGGTAAGAGCGGTAATAGCGCTCATAGCATACCCCCTGAGCGCGGTGATTGTTTTAATATCTGCCTGAATACCGGCCCCGCCGCCGCTGTCGCTGCCTGCTATGGTAAGAATTCTGGGAATATTACTATTAAGCACAGTCAACATTTACTCAAAAACTTTTTTCGCTAAAGCGACGACCCTTTCTCCGAGTTCAGTGCATTGCCTTTGGGCACGTTCGTCGGGGGCATTAATAGCTATGGGGCCGTAATGGTCGCCCATCGGATTACCCTGAACTATCATCCCGTGGATGAGCATCGCCTGGAGAATTGACATGACGGTCGTTTCATTTCCGCCGCCGGGATTGGCAGATGAAGAGAAGGCACCGCCGATTTTTCCTTGCAGTCTGCCCTGGAATTTGACCGAATCGTCAAAAAGCTGTTTCAACTGCCAGCTCATGCCGCCATAGTAGGTGGGTGAGCCGGCAATAACCGCCTGATATTTATTCAATTCACTTACATCAACTTCATCAACCGACTTGAGTGTCACTTCGGAACCGGCGTTTTGAGCGCCTTTAGCAACGTATTCAGCCATTTCCCTTGTATTTCCACTTCCCGAAAAATACGTAATCAGTGTTTTAACCACAACGATACCTCCGTATTAATGAGCAACTTCGCTATAACGCGCTTCACGAATCACAATAACGTTAACTTCGCCGGGGTACTGGAGTTCATCTTCCACTTCTTTAGCTATTTCCCTTGCCAGGCGTGCAGCTCCTTTATCATTGACATTATTGGAATTGACCAGCACTCTGAGTTCTCTTCCGGCCTGAATAGCGAACGCGGCATGGACTCCTTTATGTTTTTGGGCAACATTTTCGAGTTTTTCCAGTCTTTTGACATACCTTTCGAGAGTTTCGCGTCGGGCACCCGGCCGACTGGCGCTCATGGTATCGGCGGCCAGTATCAGGCCTGCATAAAGCGAAGTAGGTTCAACATCCTCATGATGCGCTTCAATAGCATTGACGATAATGGGGTCTTCACCGAAACGTCTGGCTTCTTCGGCCCCGATAATAGCATGGGAGCCTTCCTGGTCATGGTCAAGAGCTTTTCCGATATCATGAAGCAATCCGGCTCTTTTCGCCAGGCGTGCATCCAATCCGAGTTCGCCGGCCATAACGACGGCGAATCGGCCGACTTCAATAGAATGCTGCAGGACATTTTGACCGTAGCTGGTTCTGAACTTAAGGCGTCCGAGCAGTTCCTTAACACCATCAGGGATGGTGGCCAGGCCCATTTCATACGCCGTTTCATTCCCGGTTTCTTTAATGATATTATCGACATCGGCCTGCGCTTTTTCAGTGATTTCTTCTATGCGTCCGGGGTGTATTCGGCCGTCGGCCACCAAACGTTCAAGAGCAAGGCGGGCTACTTCACGGCGAACGCTGTCGAAGCTGCTGATAACGACGACTCCCGGAGTATCGTCAACTATGACGTCCACTCCGGTAGCTTGCTCGAAAGCGCGTATATTGCGTCCTTCCCTGCCGATGATGCGGCCCTTAAGGTCGTCATTAGGCAGTTCAAGGGTGCAGACAGTGGTCTCGTTAGTGGTGTCGGATGCACAGCGTTGCAGTGCGCTGACAAGAATCTTTTGGGCTTCCCGCTCGGCCTTCTCTTTAGTTTCTACAATCTTGTCTTCAAAAATTTCGGCACAATCCTCTTCCACTTCACGCTTAAGGTGTTCAAAAAGTGCCTGCCGTGCATCTTCTCTCGACAGGCCGCTGATACGGTATAGTTCATCTTTTTGTTTTTGGATAAGTTTTTCTATATCCAATTCTTTATTCGCAAGTTGCTTTCGGTTTGCTGCGAGGTTTTTCTCCGAGGTTTCCAGGAAGCGTTCTTTCTGATCGATCTCCCCCTCTTTTTTATCCAGATTATCTTCCCTTTTATCCAGCCTGCGCTCGGTTTGTCTTAGTTCTTTTCTGGTCTCCTGGACTTCTTTTTCGAAGTCTTCTCTAAGCTTTATAATATCCTGCCGTGCTTGAACTTCCAGCTCGCGTTTGTGCTGTTCGGCTTCTCGAGCAGCTTGTTCTAAAATCTCCTTTTGCTGCTCACGCGCATTCTTGAGGATGGATTTAGCTATAAAAACTCTTAGAAAATACCCTCCGGCAACACCTGCAGCACCTATCAATATCAATGGTAAATATTCCATAATCGCAAACTCCCCGCTCATATGAAGAGCGAACAGCCGCGAACGATCAATTTAACTATCTGACTCGGGGGTAAGCAATATGGGCGTGAATCCCGCTATTTCATTTTTCAATGCTTTGAAGTACCTTAGAATTAAAACTTGCATGAGCACCATCTACACATTGAGAGAAAATGAGTAAAAAGAAAAATCGGTTCAGATGCAAGGATTTGCCCCAAAAAGAGTAGGCAAATAACAAAAGTGAATCTAAAAATGAGAGTGAAAAGGATTGATGCGGGAAAAACATTTTGAAACACCTGAAAGACTTCAAAAAGCTATGGAGCAACACACCAAAGCCGGCTTTCAAGTAACTCAAAACGCGAAACGGCCCAACCAGGGCATATTTTGTTAGTATAGCTGTAATTAACATGACTGGTTTAATATTATCTTCACCCCGGCGTCAGTTAACCAAATTTGACGTCGGTCGGCTGTATTTATTTCTGCCGCCTATGCCCGTCAGTTGTTGACATACTGTATAAAAAGCGGAGCTTGATCCTGAACGGGTGTGCAGCAGTTAGTAAAGTTTATTGCTCCGCCAAATAAAAATCTATATTAATTATCAACTTTAAAAGCCTTCATTGTCAAATTCAACCCACCATTCTGACATGTAAACACTTTCATAATAATAGCTTCAGGGATTTAATTTTTTATTAAATTAGAATACTCTGGAATACTGGGGAGAATTTCCTAAACATTTTATTCTTTTCAGTGGTGCCTATGGAGCAAATGTCAAACATAGCCCTAAATTATCACTCCTGGCTCTTTTTTGCAGATACGAGCATCCTGAATTTTTGATGAAAAGGAAATGATTTTACATTACATCCCTTTTCGATTAAATTCATGATACCTCTTAACGAAATAACGGAACCAAACGCAATTGTTCCCAGTTTCCCACCCGCCCCGCCAAGATAAGGATTCGACAAAATAAACACGAGGCCGGAGAAAAAACCTGCAAAAACCATCAAATATGTCTTAGGAAAACGCTGCGAAGAAGACATGCCTGCAAATGAACTGCAAATTACCATGACCGCTATAGTCTCACCAACTCCAGGATGTAAAGGCGGTAAAACCAGCCCGCCGGCTAAACCGACCAGGCCAGAAGCAAGCACCGGGCCATGTTTCATCGGTACACTTAAAAAAAATGTGGCCACTGCAGCCGCTATTGAATAGCCCATCAGCATCAAACTGGTTCTGAACTCCGGAATGGGAGAAGATAAAAACTCAGCCCCCATAATCGTCCCTGCAATTATGCACCCGGCAAAGGCTATTGTCCCCAGCTTGCCGCCAAACCCGTCATAAAAAGGGCCGCTGATAACATATATTATGCCGGCAGCGGCACCAGCCAAAAAAATACAAGGAAAAACAGAAACCAAATAGTCCGCTGAGGCCATACCAACAAACGAACCGCAGTAAACCGGCACGCCATATTGCGGCTTGATTAACGCTATCAGCACACCTACAAGCCCTGAAGCCACTACCGCCCCTAACTGAAAGTACACGCTCAATACATAGGTAACCACTGCCCCGCCAAGCACAGCTAGAAAATTATAAAAATCCTCCCGGCGTAAAAGATAATTCCAGAGATGCAGCTTGAAATAACTGCGGAATTCGACAATATTTTGATAGGAAAGCGCCAATAAAATCAGCACCATCAATAGAAAAGGTAAAAGCAAACCGTTGTTGAATGCCGCTATCAGCGACAGACCAAACAATAAGAAGGTGAAAAATAAGAGTATTATGTAACCTATTAGGTTCAGCGCCTTTAACATGATTGATATTGATATATTTGCGCTATGCTGTCTCTAATCCGCTTATCCCACGCGTTTCCAGTGGTGCAGATGTAAAAATGTCAAATACCGTCTTTAGTTTTTATAATATGCAAGCTAACGCGGGTCAGGTCGTAACGGCAGATATTTTGACATTTCCCCAACCATACTTTGAACAGGCATGGTCTGCAGCCAGACCTTGCCGGGCCCCTTTAACGTCGAAATAAATATCGAGCCGCCTTCACCGCTGAATTTACTGGGAAATCCGCTGGAAAAACGCTCGGTCGAAAAAGTTACGGTTTCCTGAAAAGCCCCAACGGAAGCCGGATCCACTTTAATGCTCTCCCCCTCTTCAAGCTCCCTCTCTATACACTGCCCGTCCATTTCAATTATCAGCCACCCCCGACCTTTAAATTTATCCATCACTAACCCATCGGACCCAAAAATTCCGGGGCTTATTTTTTCTTCAATATATGATTCATAATCAATATCCGCAGTGGCACATAAAAAAGAACGTTTCTGACAAATTAAACTGGTTGTCTTCAAATCTATTACAATGATTTTACTGGGGTAAGTATGCCCAAAAACCACAGATGCCCCCTCGCGCTCGGCAGTATAATCCACCATAGCTATATCCCCGGCGCCTAACGCCCTCTTGATATTATGCATAAAACCTTCCTTATACCTTACTTTCATCGCAATGTCAGAATCCATCCAGCGCATAACCCCTGACTGAGCATATATATGTTCACCTTTATGCAGTTTCAATTCAATTATAGGTATGAAAGCGCCGTGTATCTCGTATTCCATTACGCTTCTCCATTAACTCTTTTTTCGGTAACAGCAAAAAAACATGAAAACTTAAATCACTGTGGAATTCCATTCTCCCACTGGAACAATGCATCTTACCCGGCACACTGAAACACGCGGGCTAAGTGTCATTATGTGCAAACAATTTCTTTATTTGTACCAGTTCATCTCTGCTTTGCCTGGCTTCTTCAAGCCAAATCTCCAAAGCATCGAAATCGCCGGCTTCAATAAACGCCTTGGCAACACCGAGCGATGCGGAAAATGACTCAAGAGCTTCGATTATTCTGTTGGAATTGCTTTCACAGATAGCTCTCCAAAGCCCGGGATCGCCACCTGCTATCCTCGTTGTATCCAATAATCCGCCTCCGGCATAACAGCCTTCTTCAGCAACCTCCGTGTGGTTAATAAGAGCCGCGGCCAAAATGTGCGGCAGGTGGCTTATGCGAGCGACCAATCTATCGTGTTCACGCGAAGACATAAAATACACATCAGCACCTAATGAAGTCCATAAATGCTCAAGCCGGTTTAAAACACCTTCAGGAGTGTCATCCAATGGGGTAAAGATACAGGCGGCCCCCTCAAAAAGATCCCTCTTCGCATGTCCCGCCCCCCTCTTCTCGCTGCCGGCCATCGGGTGAGTGGGGATAAAATATATACCTGAATCGGGTTTGATCCGGCTGCGTATAACTTTAATCACACTCTCCTTCGTACTACCAACCTCGGTAAGTACCGTTTCAGGCATTAAATGACCGGCCATTTCATCTACCAGCTTTACAAAAGTCGAAACCGGAGTAGCCAATATTATCAGATCAGCATCGGCCACTCCTTCACTTAACTCCGTTGTATACTCGTCTATAGCCCCGACTTCAATAGCGGCCTTTAAAGAAGACACCCTCCTGCCGACACCGACTATACGTCTGGCAAGCTGTTTTGATTTTATTCCCAGCCCAATAGAACCACCTATCAACCCAGGGCCAATAATTGAAACGGTATTATAGATTTTCCCCATAAAAAATGGTTGAGATTTAGTGTTCAAGACGGTTATTTACTGTATTTTTCAGCAAGGCGGACAAGCATTTCGTCACGAGGCACCTGCAGGGTGTCCATCACAATATTTCCATCGCTGTCAAGAGCTGCAAGGTGCGGTATTCCTCTTACACTGAATTTCTCTGCCAAACCGCTCTCTCTGACCCTTTCATGGGGTACAGCTAAGAAATCCATATTATAGTCCTGCATATAGCTCAACTTATCCGATGAACTGCGATCACTGCTGACAAATACTATCTCAAGATTGGCTCTTTCGGAGTAATTACCATAAAATTCAACTAAAGAGGGCGTAAACTGCCGACAGGGCGGGCACCATTCAGCCGAAAAATACAGGAATATATAATCTTTATCAAGTAAAACGGAACTGTCAAGTTCAGAACCATCGGCATCGACAAGAACAGGCCCTATCATCTCTAAAATATGAGAAATATCTTCAGACGGCTCTGGTGTATCTTCATCGGCATCATCAGCATCTACGGGCGGAGGAAAGTCACTATCATCGAAATCCTCATCATCCCAATCAAACTCCATCCCGTCCATTTCATCCATCCCCTCAAAAGCATGCATAAATTGATACATGATAATCATAGGCATCGCCGCCGAAGCGACCATCACCCCTTTCATAGAAGCAATCATGTGAGTCGTCGTGCCACCTAAAGGCCCATAACCTTCAGACTTCATATTACCGTCCTCCGTTTGGTAAGCGAGATTTATCGTATTAAACATATACTCTGATACGGTCTCGGCCTCCGGCAAAGCCTGCAGGTCAACATCCAGGCCCTCGGTAATAAATTCGTTTACACTTTCATTATCGGTCAAAAGACCGTAAAAGGCATCGATTAAATAACTCTTGAAAGCGGCGTCAACGAAATAAATCGAATTAAATTCGTCTCGTTCCAAACGTTCAAAACTGCTTTTGAAGCCTTCATTATCGAGAATTGATTTACCAATCGGTTCATTAAGGCGCGCCATCGCAGACTTCAGTCCGTCTGAAGTTGCGGAGAAAATGAAGTGTGAATCAGTCGCAGTCCAGGCCGGCGAGAATTCGATTTCAGTATCTTCAAAAGTTAAATAGCTGAAGCCGGTATCGTCATATTCACCCTCTTTAATATCCACATCATCGTTATCTTGAAGTGACTCCTCGATTTTGGCGTTGACAGTTTCCAGATAGCCCTTAAAATCATCAATATCGCTGATTTCAACATTAAGAACGATGTCGGGATATTGCCGTTTTTGAATAAAATTGGGTACATACATCACACATTTTTCACCTAACGCCCGCACAACATCTTCAAAGGAAAAACCGAACTCCTGCTCGAATTCCGCCTGGAACCCATCAGTTTCATTATCGTTATCGACATCCAGCATATTCAGCAATTGATTATAATCAAAAGCGGAAGCACCGAACAAAAGCGCATCCTCAGGGACGATTTGCAGTTGTTCAGGAGTCAACTCACGGTAGAGCTGAATCAATTCGCTGTCATCGACGGTAGTATATGCAACGTCTTTGAATCCCGCACCGTCTGCAGTAAGCGCCCAGCAAACAGAGTCAACGGCGCCTTGGGTAAGTTCAAATTTATCAGCCCATTCTTCCATATATTCCTGCTGCATAAAAGCCTTATGGTAAAATTCCTGGAATTGGAGCATATCAATATAACAGAAAGCCAAAGGTTCACTATCACCAGCAACCTTTTTGCGTTTTTGAGTAAACACCTCCCCTGGACCTTCAGGCTGTTCCTGCAATATTTTAACTCCTAATCCCTCACCCACGGCGAGTGTGAAGATATCGCCGGTTCTTCCGAACTCTACCACAACCGGCAATCCCTCAAGCCGGGTAGCGGCACCTTCCGTCTGTCTCTGGTTCCGCGGGACAGCGAGGCGAAGGAGTGATTCAATGTTATCAGCAGCTTCAGCAGCCGCACTGTCTTCCGGCGCATGGATGAGCCATGCAGCCCTTATCCCTTCCAATTCAGCGGGAGCGGGTGGTTCCGGCTCGTTGATAATTTTACCCAATTCTACATCAAGGCTTTCCACAGCTATACACCACTGTGAAGTGGCAAGAGCTTCAATTATCGGGACAGCTAAATTAACTCCCGGCTGAGCTTGCATCGGCATCTCACCAAGCATATCCACCATACCATGATAGATCGGCGCCATAGCATCCATCATACCCTCATCAAGCCAAATTTTAGATACGGCTGTATCACGAGCTAAACGCTTGACGGCTTCCGCACCGCCGGAATAGTACATTAACATCGGGGAATCCGGAAGAAGGCGCTCAAAATCGAAAAATGAGACATAATCAACTTCCTCATCAATAACAGGATCCTCTTCAACAGCCGGTTCTTCATCGGGAGCCAATTCCGCCGGTACATCTTGAGTAACAACATCCTCGTCTTTAGAACCACACCCGAAGATAAAAGCAACACCACCAACCAGCACTATAAAAAACAAAATCCTTATCAACTTGCTCATATCTCATTCTCCTGAGTAATAATTAAACTTATTACAAACATACATTCAATATACAATTAAAACAAGAGAATGTCAAATGCAGGTTTCTGCGGAGTTTCGTTTGCATTTTAAACTAATAAACAGTATGATGCTGAGGCCATGAAAAAGAGACACATCGCACTACTGATCCCCAACCTTGAAGGCGGTGGCGCTGAACGTGTCGTTTCCTACCTGACACAGCATCTCCAAAGCGAAAAGTATAATAAGTACGTGATCCTTTTCGATGGAAGCAGGGTTGAATATCCATGCGATGCTCAGATAATTGACATGAAATCTCGCCTGCGACGTGGAACACTCTCGCGCACCTTCAAAACGCTGAAACGGGCACGTCAGCTGAAAAAGATTAAAAAAAAACTTAAATTGGATACGACCGTGAGTTTCATGGGCGCCGCCAATATCGCTAACCTGTTGAGCCCTGCAGGCGATCAGCGGATAATTTCCGTTCGCAACTACCAGTCCAGAGAACTGCTTTCGCCCCACATCCCCTTCTTAGTGCGTCAGGCCGGGAAAATGAAAATTCGTCGGCTCTACAGCCAGGCCGAAAAAATCGTCGCGCTGTCAAAAGGTGTTGGGTGGGATTTGGCCAATAATTACAGTGTAAAAGAAAAAAAAATCACGGTTATTTATAACCCGTGCGACGTTGATAAAATCGAATGTCTTTCAAGAAAGGATGTAGAGACCCCTTACTCAGAAATATTCCAATCACCAACGGTCATCACCGCCGGTCGACTTACATTTCAAAAGGGACAATGGCATCTGATGCGCGCCTTTCGGAGCGTAATAGATCAGGTACCGGATGCCCGGCTGATCATATTGGGACGCGGGGAACTGGAGGGGTATTTGCGGAAATTAGCTTCCGGACTGGGCATTGACGACAATACACACTTTTTAGGTTTCCAAAATAACCCGTTCAAATTTTTTGCCCGGGCGGAAATATTTGTTTTGACGTCACTTTATGAAGGGTTCGGGAATGTGATCACAGAAGCAATGGCGTGCGGAACACCGGTCATTTCCTCTGATTGCGCAGCAGGCCCACGCGAGATACTGGCACCGCATACTGATGCCTTAAGCCGGACGGCAGAGGTGGAATATGCAGAACATGGCGTTCTTGCACCTGTATGTGACGGAATAAAATACGGTGCAAAAGACGCCCTGACACGGGAGGAAAGCAGGCTGGCTGAAGGCATTACCGTTCTGCTGAAAGATGATGCAAAACATGATTATTACCGTCAACGCGGCCGGGAGAGAGCCGATGATTTCAAGGTGGGTTCTATCATTAAACAATGGGAAGAAATCCTCTGAGGTTTATTCCATCGCAGGAAAATGCGATCCGATTGCCGTTATAAGGTGAATTCTAACGAGGAATTGGCTGAGTTGATGACGGGGCGGATGCTCAAAATTCAGGGCGTAATGATTCTAAGCTACTGAGGGCATAAACAATACGCTCCGCCGTGTCTCCACCCGGAGACACCGCTACGGTGTGAGCAATCGGCACGTAGCTCTGAACCAGTATTCCACCGGCACAGGACAAACGGTGGCGATAGCCTAAACGTGGTTCACTGAATATTTACAATGACCGTTTTCCGTATCTTATTTATACAGTGTTGTGAGTCCCGCCGCCCGGACATTTTCATCCAGAGGGAAGGTTTCGTTGCCAGGGTATATAATATACAGCTGATCAATCTTTAGATTGCTCTTTGCGGTTAGTGCTGAGCGTGTAATTTTCGGTTTATCGGTATGTTTAATCTCGAACCCTATTCGCCGGCCTTTATAGAAAATTACCAGGTCCAGTTCCGCCCCTCCGTAAGTTGACCAAAAGAAACACTCCTGGTTATCGACCTCGTAATGACGAATGATCATTTCGACTGCAAAGCCTTCCCAAGAGGGACCTATTTTAGGATGGAAATGCAAATCTTCCAATTTTTCCAGCCCCAGCAGACTATGGAAGATACCGGAGTCACGAAAATAGATTTTCGGAGCTTTGACCTGTCGTTTTTTTATGTTTTCGTGCCATGGCAGCAACTGCCTGACCATAAAAGTCGAGCATAAAAGGTCGAGATATTTTCTTACAGTGGTATCTGACACGGAGCAAGAACGTCCCAGCTCGGAATAATTTACCGTCTGACCGTGATAATGCGCCAGCATCATCCAGAAACGGCGCAGTGCGGACGCCGGTATGGAAAACCCGAGGTTCGGGATGTCACGCTCCAGGAAAGTGGAAACATAAGCTTTTCGCCATAGTGCCCCCCCCTCTTCCGACCGCGCAAGGTATGACCGGGGGAAACCTCCCGCAAACCAGAGATGATTTATATTCTCTATCCCGACTTCATCAGGGGAAAAAGGGGAAAGTTCAATGTACCCAATGCGGCCGGCCAGAGTTTCTGAAGCTTGCCGGATGAGGTCACGGGATGCGCTGCCTAGTATTAAAAATCTTGCCGTGTTATCTACCCTGTCAACCAGCACACGCAACACTTCAAAGAGTCCCGGTGCTCTTTGTATCTCATCAATGATAACTAAACCTCGCAGTCCTTCCAAAGCCAATTTGGGAGACTCAAGGCGCGCCAGATGCGTCGGGTCTTCCAGGTCGAAGCGAGTAACCATACCGTTGGCACACCCCTGTGCGTATATCCTTGCAAGGGTCGTTTTACCGCATTGACGGGGTCCCAGCACGGCAACCGCCGGGTGTACTTCAAATTGCGCATCTATTCTCCTTAAATACCTTGCTCTCTCAATCATAGCACAGACACCCAATAAGAAAAACTAATAGACAGAAAACCATAAAAAATGAAAATTCAAACCCCGACTTTGAATTTTCACAGTTATTGTAGGGTATATGCCCTCTTATTGCAAATATCTGCGAGACAATTGGAAGAAACTCTCCGAAGTTTATTCTATAGCAAGGAAACACGCAACGATTGTGTATTAATTATGATACCTCGATAAAAATGAGCGTTTAAAAGAATCCCGTTCTCACGCTTAACAATTTATCTTATTTTCCATCCGGTAGTCGTCCATTGCGAAACCATCTCCGATATCTTGAACGGCAGCCCCGACATTTTTGAACCCCATTCGTGTATACCAGCCTATTGAGCGGGTATTGTTCTTGTTGACGTTCAACCATAAGGTGCTAATCCGACGTTCGCGGCAGATATTCTCTGCAAATCCCAGCATCAAACGCCCAAATCCTTTACCTCGCTCAGCCCTTAACACGTATATTTTGCTTAACTTAGCCGTATCAGTTTCAGCATCGGGTAAAAGAGACATATAGCCAACGTTTTTGGCATTTTGCGAAACAATGTAATACTCATACCCACCGTCGAGCTGGGCGGCAATGGCCTCTTCACTTTGAAACTTCTCCAGCATGTAATCGACCTGTTTCCGACCGATTATGCTGATGTAGTGATCCGTCCAAATAACGCGTGCAAGACTTACGACATCTAAAATCTGATCGCGATTAAGAACTTTAATAATTTCAGCCATATATTAGCTCCAGGAACGACAAAATCACCGGCGTCAATGCGATTCGCAGGAAAAGAGGATGACGGTGAGACTTTCGCAAAACAAAAAACAGCAAGCAGCGATCGCATCACAATCGCTGCTTGCTTCAAAAGAGCTCGCTTTACATAGAAAAAGCGATATTTAATTCGCATGTAGTTCAGGAGATTTTAAGAAATAATCCGAAAACATCTCGCCTGAACAACTAATTACTTACTTTCCGTTTCCCATTCTATCTGTGCAAGCTCGATGTCCCTGCCTGTCTCTTCCTGCAGAACTTTCTTTATTCTGGATTCGGTAACTTCACCATCAAGATGAACCACACGCATTTTTGACATGTCCTCAGGCAGGACTGACATGTCGGCTCCTTCGGCAGGCAGATAAAGTGCCCCGGTGCTATAGTCGACCGCAAACGCCACAACGCCCGGTATCACACCGAGCAACAAAAACAGGGCGTTTCCGATAACTATGTTCGTATCCAGATCACCTTTATCCTGGCCCCTGCGTTCAGGATACATAATCGTCCCACAAGCCGTGGCGAAAAGCATTGACGCGATAACGGCAACCGAAACGATCTTTCCAAACATCTTTTTCATAAACCGCCTCCTATAAAAAGAATTTTACGTCCTTAATCTATTACTTTCCATGTCCGACCATGTATCCGGACACTCTGCGGGAATGAGGGGACGCATTCACCTCAATACCATACAGGATAATTATATGATACAGTATATTGTTTTTTTTTCAAGTGAATGATGGTAAAAATTCTTTCGAACCGGGCATTGCCGGCAATACACCTTTTAAGGCTGCACATATAAAACCCGTTCAAACCTTTTTGCCAAGGCGGAAATATTTGTTCTGTCGTTGCTTGGGCGACCATTATGGATTATTATTTGGCCACATAGCCTTACGGGTTGTGAGAAATGCGGGATAGTGTTTTCATCGCCTCTTTACCAGCCAAGACGACAGAGAACCATTACTCTCTCACTTTCCTTTTTTTCGCCCTGCTCCCACTGCTTATTGTGGCCTCAATCCTGTTCGCCCCGTAAATCCTGTCGACCAATCAGCCGTTTCAATATAAGATTGGCGGAGTAATAGAGTATGTGGAGTTTAACAAACAGAGCCATAAAACATCCGATAAATTTCTCATGCCGTTTCAGGTCTTTACGTCGCGCTATATTAACGAAAGCTTTAATTTGGCGCTGAACAAAACTTTCCCCTGCGGTTGTATTTTTACGGAGATGCGATAATTTCTTGCGTCCTGCGATTACCCTTCTTTGCTTGCGCAGCAATTCTCCCATGCTGTGTCTTGCCGGATGCAAAACTTTTGCTTCAGGGCAGTAAACGATGCTGAAGCCGGCTTCAAGGGCACGCAGTCCCCATTCGATATCGCCTCCTGAAAAGAGGGAGGCGTCGAACAGCCCTACAGAATCAAACACTCCTCTGCGAGCCATCATGTTAGCAGTCGGACATGTTCCGTAAAGACGTGCATCCCGCTCCTGGCGAAAACCCGCAACTTTATCGTAGATTTCCGTAACGTTGGGTTTGTCAGATTTGAAAAAAAGTTCAACACTTCCAGCTACCCGGTCAGCGTCCCGGGACAGTCCATTGACTCCCGCCGCGATCCACTCGGGAGACGGGATGCAGTCGGAGTCGGTAAAGGCGAGAATATGGCCGCGAGCGGCATTTATACCGGCGTTGCGGGCGGCATAAGAACCCGCCTTCTCCTCGGCTATCATCGTAAAATTGGACGGCAAGTTAAGAGCGGGCGGTTCATTTTCGGGGGCGTTATTCACAATGATTACTTCAAATCTTTCTTGAGGATAAGTTTGCGTTTTAAGTGCCTCAATACAGAGATTCAGCCGCTCCCAGTCATGATAGGTGGGGATGATGACGGAAACGAACGGTTTTGAGCTGTTATCCATTTTAAAAGTTACCACATTTTAAACGGCAACGGCGATTAATCACACGGAGGCACGGGGAACACGGGGAACGGCGGGAAAAGAGGAACAAAGGCAACGGCAAAAGAAAGATTAAACAAAGTCATAAAGACTTTTCTTTATCCGTTTCTTTACCATCCTTCTTTCTTTCCGTTCTTTTCTTTCCCCGTGTTCTCCGTGCCTCCGTGTGTGTTATGTTTTTTATCCGTTCCCGGTGTGAAGCAGACGCGCGGCTTCGTAAGTTCTGGCTACAGCAGTATTCTCATCCCGCGCATCATGTGCGAACGGCCGGGAGTCATCAAGATATGTTTCATTTAACTGACGCTCGACCCATTCCTCCGCTTCATCATTGTCAGCGAAAAAGGTTTCGACGGCATAGGCAATTTCGATACCCGAGAGATTGTAGCGGAAGCCGAACTCGGATTCCCGGCAATCTCTTTCGAATTCATCACTGCGGTGGGCGGTAACCAAGGTCTTAAATTTTGATGAATCCCATATCTTTGCATCGGGGAAAGACTGTTTGAGCATAGCGAAAGCATACAGATTGAAAGCATGATAGCCGGCGGACTTGGAATAGAGCAGGTTCCGCCTTTTCCGTTTCCCTGTCCGCGATTTTATTTCCTTTAAGAAAGCCGCGGAACCGTTTTTCAGATAATTAACGGCCGCCCCCATGGTTGAAGTATGATAAATAACTCCGTTCGGATAGAGCTGAACTTGCGCCGCAATATTTTCCAGGAAGCACAGTGCACGGCGTTGTGCGGACGGAGTTCGGGCCAGCAGCCCTCCTGTTGCGGCGAACCAGAGCTGATGGTTGAACGTCGCATCATGCGCCATGACGGTGCCATCAATTTCGACCCGATGCCATATGCCGACATTATCATCCCACGGATGCATCATAAAGACCTCTTCCGCAAGCTCATAACAATCGCAGCGAGAAAATGTTTCAGCGGCCTTGACAAGCGCCTCGATCACCCATGCCTGCCCAATGAGCCCGTTGCATTGATCTTTTCCGGCTTTATCGCGGCAGTGGAAGGATTTGCCGGCGGGCCGGGCATCCTCGCTCATAAGGAATTCTGCGGCCTTTTCCCCGGCGTTTTTCCATTTATTTTCTCCGGTTTTTTCGTAGAGGTCTGCGAAGAGAAAAAGCCAGTGCGCGGTGTTGCGCACCGGCGTTTCCGGATCGTTATAAGGACCGTTATGGCCCGGCGGCATGGCGCCAGATACGGGGGCCTGGCAGTCTATTCCGTATTTCCCCGTTTTTTCCAGAATTACGGGCAGATTTATTGTTTGGCAGTCTTCCATAGTTTTAACTTGCTTTTATGAAGGTATTAATCTCGGATTCGAACAATTAACGGCAAAGGCTATTTCTCACACGGAGGCACAGGGAACACGGGGAACGTCGGGAAAAGAGGTACAAAAGCAACGACAAAAGTAAAATTAATTAAAATTATAAAACATTGCCTTTATCCGTTCCTTTCTTTCCCATTGTTCTCCGTGCCTCCGTGTGAAACCACGCCTTTTTTTATCTTGGAATTCTATTTTTATTACGATACTTGTGAAGATGTTTGATCCCACCGGGATGCACGGCGCCCAATGTAGCGGGTATGATGGGGATGTCGAGTATCTTTGCTATGGAGAGCCTGTGATTGCCGCCGCAGCCGTGTATTGGATTCCCATACCTGTCAATAAATATCTCAACTTCGTTTTTCCCCCGAGCAAAATACCTTTTTTTCCCGTCCAACTCTTCCTGAGTGCGGAACCTGCGTTCAGTTCTTACTTTCATAAACATCATATCCAGCTTGTCATACCTTTTCACTACGTCCCGGTAATTATAACATCCGTCTGATTGGATATTCCGACTGACTGAGGCCATTTTGTTTTCGTAAACGCCCATTTCCCAGGATAACCCTTTCACCCAATGGTTCCAGCTCCTTTTAAAGCTGTGCTTAGTTTTAAAAGGTACCGCATAAAAATCCCAGTCGCCCTGGATAACGCTCCCGCTCAGTACATGTTTTGTCCCGAAGAGTGTTATCCGTGTAGTCTTTCCCAGTGTTTTTTTTATCTGACCGGGGGGTACCCACACACGTTCATGATAGAGTGGTGCTTCAAGACCGTAATTGAACAGATTGAGAAGATTTAGCTTAGTTATAGCCAGGGCTTTTTGGAACCTTCTTAAATTACAGCAATATTCAATTTTATGTGCAGTAACAGACATTTATACAATGTTTTCGATAAGGCTGTAATATTTGTCAACCATTTTTTCCACAGTAAAATGGTTTTTTACGGTTTCTTTTCCTTTTTGACCGAGCTTTTCCCTCAAATGTTTATCGTTTATTACGCGCATCATTGCATCGGCAAGGCTTTTACTATCGCTGGGGGGCACGAGCAGGCCGTTTTCTTCGTGTGAAATTATTTCTCGCGGGCCGTAATCGCAGTCGGCGGCTATGCAGCAACATCCCAGCGACATGGCTTCGAGCAAGGCGTTTGGAAAACCTTCCCGGCGGGACGGCAGCACAAAGGCATCAAATTGAGCCATCAAAGAACGGGGATGTTTTTGTTCCCCGGCAAAAAAAACATGGTCTTGAAGTTCCATTGAAGCTATCGTTTCCTGTAAATATTTCTCGTCATTGCCTGTTCCTATCAGAATCAACTTGAACTTTTTCTTTTGGTATTCTCTGACAAGGATTTCAATGGCCTGGATCAGTGTGTCAAGCCCTTTACGATGAATTTCGATACTTCCTGAATAGCAAAAACTGAATGTGTTTATATCAACTGAGAATTGCCTAAAGCCAACTGAACCGGCAGCCGGCAGGTCAACACCGTTGGGAATACCATGTATTCGGTTTGCAAGTAAGGGATATTGGGCAGCGAATCTCTCTGACGCTTCGTTTGACACTGATACGATTTTGCTTACAAATGCGTAGGGTCCAACGCATTTCAACGCGTTGCAGCATCGCATAATACGGCATGGTGCTTTTATTGATTCGCCAGGTAATGAGCCTGAAAGAACGGCAATTGTCGGGATATGTGCCAGCATTCCTGCAGCTACAGTTATATTATTGGTCATCCCTGCACGGCTTAACAATACGTTACATTGCTTCTGACGTATAAGCCTGGAGAGAGAACAGAGACGGGAAAATCTCACCTTCTTCTTATTAACATCAACAGGCGGCCCCACATCAATGACTTCCGTTCCGGACACTCGGAAAGCTTTGTACATATCTTTTTCGCCCCACCCCTGGACCAGGAAAAGGAGTACATTATCCCCTTTTGCAGTAAAACCAGCAGCAAGTTTTGAGGCTTGATTTTCCGTCCCGCGACGTTTGAGATAAGGAAGTACAATGCCGATCCTATTCATAAGGAGATTACCACATGAAGAAGCCTATAAGAATAATTTTGGGAAAACGTGACCGATATGTTATTATATTATTATGACTGTCAATTTTGATGATGATTAATCTCCAGAGTATTTACCTCTGAGATAAACATAGATTAGAGACATCCCCAAAAACCATGAAAAAAAAATGTCCACAATGTGGAAAAGAAGTAAAGTATCCACTGAATCCTCAATGCAGCCAATGTGGTTATAGATTAAATTTTACTGGTCTAATCAAAAGAGCACATAATCTATATTCGTTAAAAGGTACAAGAGGGATTATTGAACATGCCAGAAAATTTGTAAATTTCAAAGCCAAAGAAATATATAAAAAAATGGATTTTATCGTGGGGCCTTTCGGAAATATCGAGATCACAACGGGGATTCCCTGTCCTGTCAAATGCAGCTACTGTCCACAAGGCAAGCTGAAAAAAGCATATAACGGCCCAAAAAAGATGACGTTTAAAACTTTTCAGACTATTCTATCAAATTTGCCCTCACGGCTTCCATTGCATTTTTCCGGATTTGCCGAACCATTTGTTAATCCCAACTGCTCCAGCATGTTGCTTTATGCTCACAAAAATCAATTTGACATCAAAGTTTTCACCACACTTGTTGGAATGGATAATTCTGACATTGAGATCATAAAAAAGATACCGTTTGGAAAATTTGAGGTCCATCTACCGAGCAAGGAGCATTTGGAAAAAAACCTCCATCATGATAAAAATTACATTGAGAAAGTTGAGCTATTGCAAAACAATAAAATAAAAAACCTCACTTACATTTGCTTTGGAACCGTACCGAATGATATTTATAACTGCATTGACACAACTCGGTTGAAGTCAAACCACGCATTCAATACTCGAGCAAGTAACTTAAATCCTGCAAAAGGAATTGAAGACAAGAAAATGGAGAAAATCTTTTGTACTGCCGGTCGCTTGAACAGAAACGTCGTTTTACCTGACGGCAGGGTGATATTATGCTGTATGGACTATTCGCTTAAACATATCATAGGCGATCTGACAAAAGAGAATTACAGGGCAATTTTCTCAAAAAAGCCTTATCTGGATGTTTTGGATAAAATGAAAAAAGGGGATAACGATCTGCTATGTCAGACGTGTGAAAAAGCAAAGCCGATCTCAGCAATACCTTTAAAACGTAAGTTGAAACATGGTTTTGATGACATCTTGGGCTCAAGTCACTTTGGCCCTTGCAGATGGTCTGATTCGCTTGTAGAGGACAGCCTTTTTGAGAAGTTCATTTGGACATTGCCCCCTTCTTCCCCTCCCCGAAATAACTGATTATGCGTAGAGGCCTGAACAAATTAGTCGCCATTTTAAATAACGTTTCGTTGCCAAAAGAAGCTTTTTTAAGATAGGGCGCAATAACGAATTTCTTCCAAAATGAGTATGAATACGCCTTCTGTCGAAACACATAATTTCCACCAGCCATTCGTAATACATTGTAAAGTGATCGGGGCGAATAAGAATAATCTATGTAATGCCAGATAAAAGGTTCTCGCCTTAATTTTTTTTGTTTGCGATGAATCTTATAATCATAGCGAGTAAAATTCCATGCCGGAGCAAGGGGCCAAAGAGACATGCCTGGATTCTTTACAATAGCTCTTGATAGTGCTTTTTGGTCCCTTTTTAGTTTTTTTTCTATGATTTCAGCGTTCCAGCTCTTAAAAAGTATTTCACATTCAGAACATTTCCTAAAGAAAAAAACGCCTCCATTAAACTCACCCCACTTTCGTGTCCATCGATAACTTCTTTCTGGATTGATCTCAAATGAAACGTTTTTAATTAGAACAGGGGCAGGCCTGATAGCAAAATCCACACGGTCCAAAAAATGGAATCCGAAGCTGATATTGTCACAGACTTCGGTATCGGCATCCAGGTATAAAGTCCTTTGAAACGGTGAGAGTTCATAAACAGAGGTTTTGTATTTTCTATTCTCTCCGTCGGGAGCATCTATGTATTGGACTGTAAGCAAAGGATCGTCGGATGTGAAGGACAGCACATTGGTCACTATTTTCGCCGAAATGTCGGGATTATTCATCTTCAAAGTCCGGTACGAATGAAGCGCCTGCAAAAGATACGGCACTCCGAATGCAACATAGATTACTCCGCAATCTTTTTGGTTGGATTTTGTATTTTTCTTACCCATAAATTTCAAAACTCAGATTTAATACAATTTTAAAAAAAGAAATTCTAAATAAATCACCTTCCAATGTACCATCCCAGTCTCTGTGCTGCAATTGGATTATAAGGGGTATTTTTTTGATGCCCAATATCTTTGAAAGACATAACCGGTGGAATCCACCCGCACAATGAATGAAATGACCGTCACCTGCAACAGCTATCCTGGGATCATCCGGCACGATGACATTCCGGACCATAGTACCGGGTTTCCGGTCTTCTTTCAGGATCCTGTGAATCTCATCAAAAAAAATCATTCATTCAGTCCTTCGGCAAGCTTGCAAAAAACCGGGTGCTCTAACAGCAACTTTTCATAGGTGCCTTGGCCGGTAACACGCCCATCTTCAATCATAACGATCGTATCACAGTCCTGCACGGTCTTGAGCCGGTGCGCGATGATCACCAGCGTCTTGTTGTCCGTCAGGCCGAGTATGCCACTTATGACCGCCCCTTCCGTGATATTATCCAATGCACTGGTCGCTTCGTCAAAGAAAAGCACAGCCGGATCGTGATAGAGCGCACGGGCAATGCCGACGCGCTGACGCTGACCGCCGGAAAGACGTATCCCGCGCTCACCTATATACGTCCCATAGCCGTCCGGAAGATCATTCACCACAAAATCGTGTATTTTTGCCATTCTCGCCGCATGCTCAACAGCCGTGCTGTCGATCTCCTCATGGGCGGCGCCGAATGCAATATTGGCGGCGAGCGTGTCGTCAGCCAGATATATCTGCTGCGGGACATAACCAATAGCACGCTGCCATGCTCGCACGTTTTCCGGTTTGATTACGGTATTATCGACAATTAAACGTCCACTGTCCGGCGCCAGAAGCCCCATCATGATGTCTACCATCGAGGTCTTCCCCGAGCCCGTGGAGCCCACCAGACCGACGGTCGAGTTGACGGGTATGTCGAGATTGATATCTGTCAAAGCAGGCTTTTCGGCGCCCGGATACGAGAACCGGACATCTTTAAGAGCGATATTCTTTTGAGGGATCAAGGCCGGAGGCGGTGGTGTCTTCATGTCCGCTTCTGTGCCCCGGCACTGTACAATGTCGTCATATAGTGCATCAAGCGCCGGCAGACCGAAACGCAGCTTTGTCGCCTGCTCGTATACGATTTGCAGCGCGGGCATAAGCCGGTAGCCGGCGAAGGCATACAGCGAAAGTAAAGGCAGCAGCCGACCAACATCCTCCTGCGTTCGCAGCAGATAGATGGCAAGCAGCAGTATACCGCCGAATCCAACGATCTCGAGCGCATATTTGGGCAGCCGCTCTGCAACACGCCCGTTGGCCTGATGACTGACGAAACGGAAAGATGGCGGTTCAAAACGCTCAAAAAAGGCTTTTTCCCTGCCGAATATCTTGACCTCTTTGATCCCGCCCAGCGCCTCCTGAGCGACCTGAAAGCGTTCTCTATTGGCCGTAACGCGGTCGGCGCCAATACGGGAGAGATAACGGCGTATCGAAAAGAATATTATCAGATATGCTCCACCCAGCACAACAGTGACTGTCAGTGCTAAAAGCGGTTCAACGATCACCAGGAGGATAATTATAAAAAAAACGACAAAACCCTGGGCAATGAGTTCAATGGCGGGTATGAAAACTTTTTTGACGACCAGTCTGACTTCCGAGAGAACGCTTTTGCCCAGGTCGGCGCTGTGCCGGTTCAAAAACCATACATAGGGCCGACCAAGGTAACCGCGCAGCATCCGGCACGAAAGCGAATATTCGCGCATGAACGTGAAACGCAGCAACGCCCAGTAGGTCAGGCCCTTGAAGGTGATCGAGCCGACCTGAAAAGCAAAAAAAATGCCGCCCAGAAAAATGAGAAAACTGCGGGTCTCGGTAAACCCCAATTGCTCATAAAACATATTCAACCAGCGGTTAGTATGCACGACATCGGGGTTGCCCAGCACCGACATGAACGGCATGATCGAAGCGACACCGACAGTGTCGAGCAGCGCCCTGACAATGACCATCCCGAGCAGAATAAAACCGCGCCGCAGTTCATGCGGTGTGAGCAGGCCGAGTATTTTTTTTAGGGTGTGCATATGGGGATAATTGGGAATGTGGAATTAACGGCTACGACGAAACGGCAATATAAAATGCAAACTATAGCAATAAAAAGTTTAAGACAAACGTCAACGACAAAAAGACAAACAAATTACGCTTTTTGTAAAAGCTTGGCAAAAACTTTTAGCGAGATCAGGATGGGAGATTAAATAAAACTTGATGACGGATATTAGCAAATCTGTAATTTGACTGGATCGTGAGAAAATCATTTGCCCGGAGCACAGCGACTCAAAGTATTTTCAGACGTACGTTCCCCCGCTAACGTCTGTCTCATATCTGACTTAGATGAATGACTCAGCTATCCTTCAGAAGCCTCGAGGCAGAATGGTAGAGAATTTCCATATTGTCGATCAGGCTTTTGAAAGTGGTTGTCATTTCCTCGATTTCAGCCAATCGTTTTTTATAAGATGCCGAATTATCGTGTTCATCTTTTTCGAGTTCCCCTGCGGCCTCATCCAAAGCGCGATCCATTATGCCCAGTCGGCGCTGCATACCCTGTCGGAGGCGCTCCAGCACAACGCCGGTGACGTCACGGTTGGGCTCATAATAATCGGCGCGTCCGCCCGGCACAGCCACCTTGCGTACGGCGTCCCAGCGCAGCAGTTCCCGCACACTCGTGCTCGCGGTGCCTTTGCTCATACTGCATGCTTCCGCAATATCACTTAAAGACACCGGATCCTCACTCATATAGAGTAACGCGTATATCTGCCCAACCGAACGGCTCAGCCCGACGCCGCCAGCCAGTTCCCCTATTTGATGTATGAACTTGTCGCGTATATGATCGTTGCCAGACATTGCATTTTACAAGTTTGGTTCGTTTAGTGTGTACCGAACGACAATAACATTTTAAGCAATTATGGATGTTCTTGCAAGAACGAGCCACTATTCCCTTTAACCTAAACATTTCACGCGTTTTCAGTGGTGCATCTGTGGCAAATGTCAAGTGCCGCTGTATTCTTATACTGCAAGTGCAGACTTTTGCCGCAGATGTGCCGCTGAAGACGCGCCCGCAGGGTAAACCGCCGTTTGAGAAACCGTTTGTACACATTGTAATTTTTGAATGCCTCAAAAATAACATTTAATACATTGTAGTCCAATCTGTTATGTTAAATATTGCCGTTGGTTTATGAAATGTTCGGGTTAAGGTCAGCCAGCTGCAAATTCCACAAATACGTGTAGAGGGACTCATCTTTTTTCAGCAGTTCTTGCGGTTTTCCTATCTCCTTTATGCGTCCTTCGACCAGGACGGCCACCTGATCGGCGAAACAGGTGGTGCTGAGACGATGCGCGATGATAATCGTCGTGCGCCCTATCGCCGCTTGCTTAAGAGCGTTCTGGATCACCCTTTCTGTCTCGGTATCAACCGATGAAGTTGCTTCATCCAGAATCAAGATTGCCGGATCCTTTAGTAAGGCACGTGCAATGGAAATTCTTTGTTTCTGCCCGACAGATAGTTTAACACCGCGCTCACCAACTACTGTATTCATCCCCTCAGGGAGCTGGTTGATAAAATCCGTCGCACCCGCCGAATCCGCTGCGCATAGCACGGATTCTTCTTCGGCATCAGACCTGCCGTAGGCTATGTTTTCATAGACCGTACTATTAAATAAAAAAGGTTCCTGCAAGACCATACCGATATGCTTCCTGAGAGTATTGGGGTGGTAATCGGCTGCGTTGAGGCCGTCAATCAGCACTTTCCCCTTGATCGGGTCGTAGAACCTTGAAATCAGATCAACAAATGTCGATTTCCCGACCCCGCTGCGTCCTACAAGCGCCAGAGTCTGTCCCGCCGGTATCCTCAGACTGACATCTTGTAACACATCCTCATCACCATAGCGAAAGCAGACGGACTGGAACTGTATTTCGCCCTTTATATCCACCTCTTGCAAGGCATCTTTGGCAATAGGCAGTTTCTGCTGGGTATTCAAAAACTCAAAAATTCTATCGGCAGCAGCCAGCCCGCGCGGCAGTTGATGTCCGATCAAAAAACCAAGCTGGCTGACGGGCGCATAGAAAAAACCCAGATACATGACAAACTCAACGAGTTGGCCGACACTCATCTGATCGGGCTGCTGGATAGCTAATGAACCGCCAAAATAAACAACCAGAAGTGTTCCGGAAGCGCCCAGAAACATAATAAGAGGACGGAAAGTGGAAAACCCCAAAATAGCACGCATGCGAGCACGGTAGTAATCCTGGGCCTTAGCGTTAAACATCTCCTGCTCCGCCGACTCGGTGGCAAATGTCTTCACGATCCTGACCCCCGAAATGCGTTCCTGCAAATACGTGTTGATGTCCGCAGTTCGCTCCCGAACAGCTTTGAACAAACCGTGGAAATGCCCGGCAAAGAAATAAATGCACAGGGCGATCATCGGAATGGGGATCAGCGTCAATGATGCCAGACGCCAATTACTCACAAATAAAATGACGGCGACACCGAAGAGTATCAGGATGGAGCTCAGTAAATTTTCAACGCTGTGCACAACCAAATCTTCCACCGACTCCGTATCGTTCACGACCCGTGACATGATATCGCCGGTCTCCCTGGATTCAAAAAATGTAAGCGAAAGCTCCTGCAAGTGGCGATAGAGGTCGATGCGAAGCTTCCTGATGATCTGCTGTCCCAAACGATGCCGAAGAAACGAGCTGGAAAACTGCAAAATAGCCGCGCCGGCAATAACCCCCATAAACACAAGGGCAATGAGATGCAGTAAGCGGGTGTCTTCAGCAGGAATGGCTTTATCCAAGAGGATTCGAATAAGGCGTGGACGCACTAATTCAAGCCCGGTTACGGACAACGTTAAGCACAGCACCAACAAGGCAAGCCACCAATACGGAGCCAGATAGGAAAAAAGCTTCAAAGCGGAACCAAACATTTCTTTGGTCGATTTATCCGGTTTATCGTCACTCCCTCTCCTATAACGTCCGAACCTATGTCCACGCATTTATTACCTCTTTCCTGTTCATTCTAACGGTTAAATCGCGGATAATCCTTACATCTCCACAACCAATACCGATGTCGGTTCATCGAGAAACAGCACTACCGGACCCGCTTTTCTCACAAGCCGCCAGTGGTGCAGATGCGCAGAAAGCAAACGCCGCTGTATTCGTATACTGCAATTACAGCTTTCTAAAGCAGATGCGCCGCTGGAGGCTTGCCCGTAGGGCAAAGTGCCGTTTGTTACAATCATTTTTCACTGTGGTAAAACGATTCACCATAAATTATTCCATAACTGCAAATATTAAAGCCTTTTACCCTAATATGTGCCGTTACTTGGGCGGCCGTTATGGATTATTTTGGCCACCTAGCCTGACGGGTTGTGAGAAATGCGGGCTAACGACTGAAAAGCGCCATACAAAGCATAATGCGATGCTTCAGCTCTTTCGGAAGCTTCCGCCCTTTGTAGCCTTTCTGTAGAATAGACCTAAGGTTGGAAATGCACTTATTTAGCATACACCCGCGGTGGATTCATCAACATCGCATTCCAGAGTTTTAACTCCTCAAATCTATTTTCATCATCTTTGACAACCGGATAGGTGAGAATGGTCGAAGTTGACGAAAAACTGGACCCAGACGGCATGACGAGCCGATGGTTGCCATGGTAAGCTTCATAGCGAACGAGATAGAAAAAATTATTCGGGCTGCCAACACCATGAAGGCTGGAATCGAGAAAATGCCAGTGTGCGCCGCTGTCACGCAGGGTGGTTGGCCGGCGTGTTGGCAGGTTGGTCCTGGCCTGGTTGATAAAACCGATGCCATACCCATGATCCTCGTGAAGCATCCCGATAAACGGAATATCTGCGGGGAGCGCCCCAACGCCAAGATCACCGAAATGCTTCTCAAAATCATCCTGATCATGAGCTTGCAGCTTGTTGACACCCCCATCGTGATCTATGTATATACCGTGAGTGTGATGGCCTCGGCTAAAGACAAGCTGGTTATTGCGCAGAGCCTCAATCGCCCAGTCGGAATGAAAATAAACATGGGTTGTCGTATTGATAAACGGCATGCCTGCAAAAGCTGTATAGGTAACACTTATCTCTACCTGCTGATCCGTATGGGGTATAAAACCGGCCCGGACTGACTGCCACATTATATTGCCGGCCGATTCATCGTAGGTCATACCATGAGATTCATTCTCGATGTTCCAATTCCTTACGTTATTTCGTGATGTTCGCAGATCGCCGCTTCCATGTATCGGCTCGTTTCGTCCACGTCTGTAAAATTGTGGGCTGTG
>PUNP01000476.1 GCA_003551785.1 Candidatus Brocadiaceae bacterium
ATTGAAAAAATTCTTAGATGCGGACTATATATCCATCCGAATATTTTAGAAAAAGTTTACAAACAAATCAATGAATGAAAATGCTATAACAGGTTCGTAGTGAGCCCTATCAAAGGCTCCGAAGTCCGAAAATCCACAGGCGTTTTTCGGACGCTTGAAAGCATCCACTACGAGCCGGGTTTTCGTTCTGTCCGCTAATCGCTCAACAATTCTGATGTTAACTCCTTCCATGTATGTAACTTATCTTTGTTTATGCTGTAATGCACATAGTATCCCTGCTTATCGTCGGTTACAATATCGGCATTGCGCAGAATCCTTAGATGCTGCGAGACGGCAGCCGGTGAAATATCCAGTTTTTTGGCAAGAGCATTCACACACAGAGTATCCTCTTTCAGTAACTGGATTATTTTAATTCTGTTTTGGACCGAAAGTATTTTGAATATCCTTGATAACTCTCGTGAATTATTATTGTCACTCATAAAGCCGTCTCCACATATTTTATAAACCAGCTTGTTCAACGATGTCAGGCACTAAATGGTCCCAGCCCAGTGTCATCAGATGGACACCGCTGCACATCGGTTTCAACTCTTTGATGAGTTCGGCTGTAATTTCCACCGTCTTTGCCTGCCTGTCTTCTTTAGGGGTATCGGAAAGTTCTTTGATAATATGCTTTGGCACCTTCACTCCCGGCACGTTTCCATTCATATATTTGGCCATACCTGCGCTTTTCAGGACAACGATACCGGCAAGGAGGGGAATATCGACATTTTTTGCCTTTTCTTTGAAGTTTTCAAAGTCGCTAGCTTCATACACCGCCTGTGTCTGACAGAATTGAGCGCCCGCCTCAACTTTCTTTTCCAATTTAATTATCTGGGGTTCCACGCAGTCGGCGCATGGCGTCACGCAGCAGCCTTTGAAAAATTCAGGTGTACCGTCCAATTCATTCGGACGCCCTTTGAAATCGAAGCCCATATCGGTCCCCGATTCAAGTTTTCTCATTGCCTGAAGCAGCCCAACGGAGTCCAGGTCGTATACCGCCTTGGCGCCCGGATGGTCTCCCATTGTCACATGATCGCCTGTCAGAGCGAGAACATTTCGGACGCCTAAGATATAGGCACTGAGCAGATCGCTCATCAGCGCCAGTCTGTTTCGATCGCGCGTAACCATCTGCAGCACGGGTTCGATTCCGCAATCAAGCAGCAATTTGCAACCTATAGTGCTTGAAGCACGCATCACTGCTGTTTGAATATCCGTAACATTCACGGCGCAGACCTTATCATTTTTCAGGTGTTCTTCAGCTTCTTCCATAACAGGGCCGATATTGGTTCCTTTAGGGGGCCCGATTTCAGCGGTTACCGCGAATCGACCATCTTGCAGTGTTTTTTGAAAATTGCTTATAGGTTCAGACATTTTGTTTTTCCTCCTGTTCTTCTAATTCCATGACTTCCTCATGCGTCAGTCTTCTCGGTCCGCCGCTTCGGTCTTTACTCCAGTCCCTGGGTTCCCGCATTTTTCTGTATTCACCCAACCTGTCCAGCTCATCCAGTCGTTCATAGATTTTATACCATGCGCAGTCCAGGTCGTCACTTACTTCACACTTCCCATCATCAGTCCCGCCACAGGTTCCGTTGATCAGGCTTTTTGAGCATTTTGCGATCGGGCAAATACCACCCGTCCAGCCCAGCACACAGTCACCGCAGCCGTGGCAGTATTCTTTCCAGGTTCCCTGTTCAGTGTTCGCGCCGTAAAAAGTCGTATTCAGCCCGGGAAGAAAGGGAACATCGGGATACAGTTCACTCATAAAGCCAACCCCAACGCCACAGGCAATGCTCAGCACCGCGTCATAATTACCCGGCAGCTTTGTGATATTATCCTTAAACTCGATATCGCACTGCCTTGTTATACAATCAAATTCAGCATAATTAGTACCTTTCTGTGTTTTAGCTCTGAGGTTGATCTGAGAAGCGAGCTCTTGTGCTTGCTTTTCACCGCCGCTGAGACAAACGGAAACGCAGCTTCCACAGCCAAGAACCAAAACCTTCTCGTAAGGTTCCAGCATTTCCAATATTTCATCAATCGGCTTGCGTTCTGCTACTATCATTTCTAATCTCTCCTATTGATATATTTAATTACTTACCCTATTTTCCCTGAAAAAGATAATTAATCCTCATGATGCATTCGGCGGTTAAATATCCCTTTCAGGATTCAGCTTAGTATTCTCTTCTGATTTTGGCCAGTCATGATAACCACGGGGGCAAGCCCCGTGGAGTCTCCTGTTGTTAACGTTGTGTTTACCTGATAGTCAGTCATGCAAGCCACGGGCACAAGGCCCGTGGGGAAACAAATCTCACCGATTACATCAAATCTCCACGGGGCTTGTCCCCGTGGAAGAAATGGCTGTCGGTCCGGCCCTGCAGTCAGGGCAATCACGCTAACAGCCTCTTTGATTTCTGATATTTATGATTTTGAGCATTGTAATTTATTTGGAACTTGTCATTCCATAATCAGCATATCATCGCCGTCCATACCGATTTCCTCAAGCATTTTCCTCGCCTGTTGTACACGCCGGGCTGTTCTGGCCGCGACTAACGGATAACGGTCGTTATGGTCGCGACATGGCCTGACAATCACACGCTGCGCCCCGTTCTCGAATGCAGAAAGCAGATCAGAGACACTTATCGAGGCGGTGCTTGTCAAATATATTTCGGCGGTATCATCATCATAAATGTTTTCTTCACCGCGCCATTGCGCGACGGAAGCGCAGAAACCGCCTATATAGGCGATTGTGTCTTTACCTTTCAAAGCGGCAGCCGTTCGTTTTTTCAGATCATCCTTATCATAACGTCGCATAACGATGGCGTTGGCGGGGCATTCAGCCTCACATATTCCGCATGCCTGACAGCCTTCGGAGGCTACTCGGGCAACGTCGGTTACAACCGGAGCGTCGAAAGGGCAGACTCTTACACAGTTGAGGCAGGCGGCGCATTTATCGACGAGCACTTCGGCGCCGCCACCGCAGCTCATGCAGCGCCGCGCTTCGATAGCGGCGATATCGGGTTGGTAATTCCACTCAAACGGCTCAAAATTGCGTATACGCTGCTTGGGATTCATCGTCGGAACGGCGTTTCTGTCCCGCCTGATAACATTTTGAGCGTTTTTATCAGGTATTGTGTCGATTTCATAGGGGAGTTCATCACCTATATTGATTTCAGTCCCCGACAGGTAGGCGTTAATCGCCCGGGCCGCCTTCTGTCCGCTGGCGCATGCTTCCACTACTGATCCGGGCGGAGTTACGATCTCGCCGCAGGCAAAAACATTTTCCCTGTTTGTTTGGTACGTAGCGGGATTCCAGTTCAGACGT
Source organism: Candidatus Brocadiaceae bacterium (assembly GCA_003551785.1). Next base: position 3,362 of record PUNP01000476.1, read on the forward strand.
CCGCGTTCATCGATCTCCAGCCCGCTGCCTGTGCTGAAGCCGGTATCCGGTGCCTGTCCAATCGCAAAAATCACCGTATCGGCGCTGACCTCAATGGTGTCAGTATCATCATATTCCGGGGCGAAATTGCCGTCTTCATCGAATACGCGTATAACTTTTCGAGCTTTCAGGCCGGTTATTTCCCCATTCGCATCAACGTGAATCTCAACCGGGCCGCGTCTTTTGATAAACTCGACGCCTTCTTCCACCGCTTCTCGCACTTCCCATTCGTATGCGGGGATTTCCTTGTCATTCTCCAGGCACAGTATTTTAACCTTATCGGCGCCCAGCCTGACCGCGCTTCTCGATGCGTCCATCGCAACGTTTCCGGCGCCTACCACAACAACTTCATTGCCGATGTCCGGTGATTCATTATTATTTATTGCCTGAAGGAAATCCAGAACGGGGAAAACACGTTTATTATCAGCGCCGGGCAGGGGGAGTTTACGGCTGGATGCAAGGCCCACCGCCGCGAGCACGCAGTCGAATCCCTCTTCTCCCAGCAGATGTTCGATGGTCAGGTCTTCCCCGATTTCTTTTCCTAATTTCAATTCGACCCCATGGGCGGATATCCAGTCGACATCGATTCGGGTAACATCTTCCGGCAGACGGTAGCGGGGGATAGTGGTGGCCGGTATGCCACCTGCTGAATCGGCTTTATCGTAAACTATCGGGGTATGTCCGTTCTTGGCAAGTTCCAAAGCGGCTGTCATGCCCGAGGGGCCTGCACCGATAATGGCAATTTTTTTGCCGGTGCTCTTTGCAACAGGATGGAGCGAGGCCCCATCGGCACCCTGTATCTCGGCGGCGAAACGTTTAACTTCCCGAATAGCGACCGGGTCTTCAATATCTTCCCTCCGGCAGTTATCTTCACACGGATGATGACATATTCGTCCACATACCGCAGCGAAGGGTAATTTTTCACGTATGACATCGATAGCTGCCTCCCAATTACCGCAAGCAGCATGTTCGATATAGGTTCTGACGTCGGCGTGAACGGGGCATCCGTGCCGGCAGGGCGCCCATTCGCATTCCAGCATCCATCTCGTGCCGGTTTTATTTTCAAGTTCCTGGCTTTTAATATCTTTGTTATACATTTAAGTTCTCGTATTTTAAAGAATGAAAAATATATCTGGACCACTAGGAGCCTGGCCGAAAAGGCAATAATGAGCAAATGCCGCTATTCCAAGAGCAACCGCGCCCCGCTGGGGCGAAGACAGAGGCCTTGCCCCGGAGGGGCAAAGTACGGTAGCCTCGGGTTTCAACCCGAGGTGATGATTCACACGTATTTTTGCGCCCTGAAAGGGCGCGGTAGATCGTTGCGTATTAGCCATTGTGCGCTTTTCGGCCGGGCTGCTAGCGAACCTTGCCCTTGTCAGCGCATAACGGCCACAGCGCTTAGCCCGCTTCACTGAGCACTTACCATTAAACAAAGTAATAAAGGCGGCAGTATTTCTGCAATCTCACAGACCGCCCCCAGCGTATCGCCCGTAGAACCGCCAAGTTTCTTGAAAATATAGTAACCGAATAACAAAACTACTGCTATAACTGCCCCAACAATAAATAAGCCTACATAACCAAAGGTCAGATAGCTTACTGCTGTCAGCAGTACCAGGCTAAAAACAACAGCGCCGGTGAAACTTTTACCGTAAAAAACCGTTCCCAACCCGCCTTCCGCTCTGGCATACGGCAGCAGTGACATTAAAAAAACAACCGCCGAACGCCCTGCAATCGGCATCAGTAAAAGAGCAAAAGGAATATGCTCTTGCGGTAAGGCAGCCAAAGCACTGAATTTCAACAGAAAAACAGACATAATAGATAGCGCCCCCATTGAACCTATACGGCTGTCACGCATAATTTCCAACTTACGCACACGGCCGCGGGAACTGAGCAATCCATCGGCGGTGTCAGATAAACCGTCATAATGGAATCCCCCTGAAACACCCGCAAGCATAATAATTAACAGCACGGCCAGGGGCATTTGCGGCATGAACATCCCCAACAGAACTGCAATAGCCGATAAAAAGGCGCCGGATATCAAACCTACAACCGGGAAAAATATCACACTCCGCTCCAGTTCTTGCTCACGCGTCCCCCAGGAACCGGGAACCGGGATTACAGTTAAGAACCTGATCGCTGCTAAGAAAGCTTTCATGGAAACCCATTAAAAATTAAATTTTATCTTATGCAACCGCCGTTCATTAAACACCCACCTCAACATCAAACGCGACAACAACATATGTCACTATTTTACAACATATTAACATAAAGGCGTGAGCTGCTCAAGCTGCTTGACACAATTTTCCCGGAAAAATCATACCTCTTCTTCTGCTTTCCATTGGACAAGGGGAATAATTTTTAGTAAAATTAAAATGTTTATTCTGCATATTTCACGCGCCCGACAGGGTGTACCTCCGTTTGATGAATCGCGTGTACACACTGTAAATTTTGAAAGTCTTCAAAACAACACTAACATATTGACTTTCAAACTTTTACATAAGATTCTGTCGCTGGTTTATGAAATATGCAGGTTATGGAGCTTGATGAGCCGGCGTAGCTCAACGGCAGAGCACGGCTTTCGTAAAGCCGGGGTTAAGGGTTCGAATCCCTCCGCCGGCTCCATTTCTCCCCCTATGACCTTTTGCACAATTCTTTTCATGCCACGAGCGGCAACTTAACATAGATAAAAAGACACACAATTATATAAAACTTCTCGGCACTGCCGGGGCCCGATATGTTATGGCCGGGCAATTGCGTTACTCGGCCGGAACATATTTGGATATCAACGGAGTGAAAATCATTCTCGACCCCGGACCCGGCACTCTCCTGCGATGCGCGAGAACACATCCCCCTATTGACGCCTCACAATTAGATGCTATAATTCTCTCCCATGCCCACATTGATCACTCCGGCGACGTTAATGCGATGATAGACGCTATGACGTGCGGAGGGTGGGATAAACGGGGGAAGTTCTTTGCTCCTCAAGAATGCCTTGTGGGTGAGAACAGGATTCTGCTCAATTATATTAAAAAAGCACCGGAAGAGATCGTACAATTAGAAGCAAAATCGGAATATTCTATTGATCATCTGCGATTTAACACTTCACCACCACATCAACATGACGTCGAAACATACGGCCTGAAGTTCCACCTCGACAACGGTATACTGAGCTTTGTTACTGATACGCTGTTTTTTGATAATTTACCCAACATCTACAAAAACAGTAAATGGATGGTCATCAATGTCGTCAGGCAAACGGGATATATAGGGCGGAAATTCAAACATTTATGCATGTCCGAAGCTGAAACCCTGATCGGGGAAATCCAGCCAGAATGGGCTGTCTTAACACATTTCGGCATGTCAATAGTTAATGCGAATCCCGGTGAAATGGCTGATGAAATTTCACGTAATACCGGCGTGAATACAATAGCCGCCCGGGATGACATGAGGCTTGACCTGGTATAATGAAAAATATACAATCCTCAAAATGCCGGATTAACCGAATACTGGAGCAATTAGGCAGTTATTTCGGTGCCGTCTCACGTCCCGATGAAGACCCCTTGAACGTACTAATCAGAGGTATTTTATCACAGAATACTTCGGACTCAAACAGTGGCAAAGCTTTTAATGCTCTGCTGAAAAAATATAAAAACTGGGATAAATTGCGACTGGCATCTAATGATGAAGTCATCGAAACTATAAAAGTAAGCGGGCTAGCCAGGCAAAAAACAGAATCAATCAAAAATGCTCTTAATTACCTGGAACAGGAATGGGGGGGATGTGATCTGATTTTTTTGAACGAAATGAGTATCGAGCAAGCCGAAAAAACGCTGACCTCAATAAAAGGTATTGGCATTAAGACCGCCCGATTGGTCCTATTATTCGGATTTGGAAGACCCGCATTCGTCGTTGACACCCATGTGTGGCGTGTTTGCAAAAGAATAGGGCTTATTGATATAAAATGCAGCCGTAATAAGGCACATACTGAACTTTCACATATCATTCCAGCGGAAAAAACATATTCGGCTCATATGCACATGATAGCTTTAGGGCGTAAGTTGTGCAAACCCCGTAATCCCTTGTGTGACAACTGCCCCGTATACGAATTGTGCTTGCATCGGTCAGCCGTTTAAGATATATTATTAGTAAGTCCTCAGTAAATATTTACTGTTTGAGTATTTTAACCAATTTGACCTAAAAGCGAGAAAGAGTAGATCATGTGGCCATGGCTCGCAGCTCTGATATTCATAGCAGCTATTCTGGCTGTTCTATACAAAAGAAGAAAAAACAGCCGAATATTACCACAATACCGGCTACGTGATGCTTATTCCAAGTCGAAAAAAAAAAGGATGAGGCGCCCTAAACGATGCTGTGGAAGTTACATACCGGATTGCGAAGGATGTCCCTATTTCAAAAAGGCATTGTTTGAAAGTTCACCCAACTCGGTCAAAAAAGGGGAATGCCGTTTCTTCAACCGTGATCTGGTCATCAAACCGCCTGAAAGACACAATAAAGTGATTATGGAAGAGGACGAAGATAATAAAGCAGAAAGCAACTCTGAAAATGATAATGATACATAAGCCTGTTGCACAACCTTTCAACATTTACTCTAAGCAGCATTCTATAGGCGCTTAGATTCCGTACATCGTGAACAAAATGAGGATATACAGAAATAAAATAAAAATCCTTATTGCCTTGAAAAGGCATAACATACCAGCCCAGGGTGTAAGCCTTGGGAAAACGTCCAATTTCCCAAAGCCCCGTCCTGTAAGGACGGCACATGCCGCCATGTATTCGCACATCCCGTTTACGAAACCATCCGAACATCGCAGAAAAACATCCATTTATGTGGCGTCCCTACAGGACGCGGTTTGTTGGGTTGCATTCGCGTTCCCAGGGTTCACACCCTGGGCTGGTATGTAGTGTCCTTTCAGGACACGGCGGATAGATCAATATTGTCCGTTTTTTTTTGACTTTGCAATGCACTGCGCCGACAGGCGCACCATTTTCAGAGCGAAGTCTCTGAAAATGCGTAGGTCCTTAGTTGCAGTACATCGACAGAGTATTGTCGATGTACGAAGAAATTAACGAAAAAGACAAATATCCAATTATCAATATCCAATGTCCAGAGAACCGAAATACGACCTGAAATATCGTCCGATCATTTTCTTTATTACGCTCAATCGACTGTAGGGGCGAATGGCTGTTCGCCCCGGGACGTTCAGGGACGAAATTGCGCAGCCAGGGCGACCTGCCAGTCGCCCCTACAACGTATATACAAATGAACAGATTCTGCAATGGACAGACCCTGCCGGAGTGTCAAAAACGTCAAAATGACACGTTTTAATTAACTGCAATGCTCAAAATCACAAATCACGTTTTTTTTCGGATTAGACTCGAGTTTTGAAAATTCAAAGAGTGGAATTTCGTATGGAGTCCCGAAGGGACGGGGTCATAATAGCCCAGGATGGAATGTCCTGAAAGGACATGGAATCCTGGGATACAGGATGATGAACATAAAACATGAGCTGAAAGCTCATTTCAACGCCTTCGGGATAGAACGCTGAAAAATTGAGATGACCTTTCAGGTCAGGTAATTTTGCAGCCCAAAGCTGTCCCAACATTCCGCGATCCTTCAGATCGCTCCATGTTGGGCTATTATAAAGACGCCCCGTTGGGGCTTGGATTGAGTGTTGATTCCCAACGTTGTACTGCGCCGGCAGGCGCCATGATTTCAGAGCGGAGTCTCTGAAAATGCGTAGGTCCTTAGTTGCAGTACATCGACAGAAAATTGTCGATCTGCGCAAAAAGAAAGAATGAATATCTAATGTTACTTTTTTTCTTAAGGGTAAAAATATGGACAAAACAAAAATCATACTGAATGAATATCAAATGCCGACACAATGGTATAATTTAGCCGCCGACCTGCCTAATCCCCTCAAACCACCGCTGACCGCTGACGGAACCCCGATAACGCCGGAAACGATGGCCCCTATTTTCCCGATGAACCTTATCGAACAGGAGGTTTCGGACCAACGTTGGATAGATATCCCGAAACCAATATCAGGGATACTTAAACGATGGCGCCCAACACCACTGAGGCGTGCTGTCGGACTTGAAAAACACCTGGATACACCAGCCAGGATATATTATAAAGATGAAAGTGTCAGCCCCCCCGGCAGTCATAAACCTAACACCGCCGTAGCGCAGGCGTGGTATAACAAAGAGTTCGGTATTGAAAACCTGACCACGGAAACCGGCGCCGGCCAGTGGGGAAGTGCGCTCGGATACGCCTGCCAGTTAGTCGGCATAAACTGTAAGGTTTATATGGTGCGCATCAGCTTCAAACAGAAACCTTTCAGGAAAGTTCTGATGCGTATCTGGGGAGCTAACTGCATACCCAGCCCCAGTGAAAACACTAAAACGGGCCGAAAGATACTTGAACAAATGCCTGACACGCCCGGCAGCCTTGGCATCGCCATTAGTGAAGCTATCGAGGAAGCTGTTGCGGATGAATCAGGCAAAACCCGATACGCGCTCGGTAGCGTGTTGAACCACGTGATGCTCCACCAAACCGTCATCGGGCAGGAAACTAAGACGCAGTTGAAACTGGCCGGTGAGAACAAAACAGACGTTGTGATCGGCTGTGCCGGGGGCGGAAGCAATTTCGCCGGCCTCTCCTTCCCGTTCGTTGCCGACAAAATAAACGGCTCAGACGTTGAAATAATACCGGTCGAGCCTACTGCTTGCCCGACATTAACCCGCGGCAAGTTTGCTTATGATTATGGCGATGTAGCTGAAACCACCCCCCTCCTGCCGATGCACAGCCTGGGGCATACATTCGTACCGCCGGGAATACATGCCGGCGGACTCCGCTATCATGGAATGGCGCCGCTGGTCAGCCAGGCCGTTGTCGATGGATTGCTCAATCCGCTATCTTTGGATCAGTTAGAATGCTATAAAGCGGCCCTGACCTGGGCGAGAACCGAAGGCAGTGTTCCCGCTCCTGAAACAACCCATGCCATAGCTGCGACTATTCGCGAAGCACAAAAAGCGAAAGAAGAAGGAAAGGAAAAGACCATCGTCTTTTGCTATAGCGGACACGGATTGCTCGACCTGTCGGCTTATGAGGCATACCTCAACGGGGAACTTGAAGACTCAACTCTTCCCGACAGCGAACTGGCAAAATCTGTCTCCGACCTGTCGAAGAACCCGGAAATCGAATAAGTAAATGACAAAGGTAAATCCTCAGTGAACCCCGTTCAGATTTTGATACTATGCGGCAATGCCAGAAATCGGGATCGCTATCGGGATCGGGATCGGAAGCGAAAAATCGAACTGGACCGTATGGCTGCTATGCTCAGCCGACTCGGCGGCAGGGGTTATCAGGTCCAAGAGAGCTCAGTTGTGTATAAA
>PUNP01000774.1 GCA_003551785.1 Candidatus Brocadiaceae bacterium
ACATCAATGCTAAACTGGCAGATAATCTGCACGAAGACATTGAGCAAGACCGTGTACGTGAACAAAAGACTCTGGAGATAAGCAGACAGTATTATCTTGGATAACTTCTTCCTCGAAAAAATTATCGAGTGTCAAGTTGAATAATTATCAGGCTGGCGATGCTCCAATGGTTGTTGTAAAAGATACAACAGGTGTCTGAGGCGAGATATTCAAGATAAGAAAATGGCTGAACTTGAGTCCATATTAAAAGAACCTGATACACCATCGGGTCGATACACCATCGGGTCAGACCAAAGCAAGTGGTTGATTATCAACGACTTGCCAAAATCTGCCCCCTTGAAAAAGGGCTTAGGAGGCCAATTTTGCCCCCGAAATTGACGTTCTAAGCTGACTAACAGCAATATCAGCATTCTAAGGACTTACCGCTCTCGTCTCAACCCGTTCGCCAAAGTCACTCAATGCGCTCAAGTCATTCACTGCTCACAAAATATTTTTTTCTAACCGCGAATCAGGCGAATCTACACGAATGACACATGCTCCATTAGCGAAGATTAGCAGGATTAGCGGTTTAAAGTGCTGCCCTCTCTGCGGTTATCTCTAGCGGAGCGGGTGGTAAATATATATGTTTATCTCAGCACAGATTAAGCTGATAGTGAAAGGAATAATAATGACTTCAATTCAGATCTTGCAAAGGACAGGCACTCATACCGGAAGCGCGCTTACAAAGTTGCCGGTCGAAACTAGCAAAGGCCAGCGTCTCTTGACATGCAGCCAAGTGTAAAGCATCGGCAAAGTCAAGCCCTTTTTGGTGCCATGTCATAGCAGTTTCCAATATATTTATGTTTTCAGCAAACACATTACGTAAACCAAAAAAAAGGCGAAACGCTTCCTGGATTACCTCAGGTTTATAATTGTAAGCGAAACGCAACACCCACTCAGTTTCAAGGATTACAGTAGTAGGTACAAAAATGGAATTATCACCAATTAATGCTTTTGCTTTTTCAAATTGATCCGGGTCATCTTTTGTTAAAAATCGAACCACTACATTGGTATCTATACTGATTGGTTGGGCCATTTTTCTTTGATTCCTGTTGCAATAGCTTCATGCATTTCCTGGACGCTTTTCGCAGTTCCCTTATATTGCAGGCATCCGGCAGCTTCATCAATATTGACGGAGGGAAGGCTGTCATCATCAGCAGCCTTTCGCTGAGCGAGAAAGTCGGCAAAATCTAAAACCTCATGTCGTGATTCCGGGGGGAGGCTTTCAAAGATAGCGATGAGTTTTTCTTTTTCTTTCATGGCTGGCATGGTCAGACTCCTATGAATTTATCAGGCTGGGAAAACTTTAAAGTATTAGTAAATTTTTCAAGGTAATTGTTGCAGATCTATTTCTTAACAAAAGATCTCTTTGGGCCAGCTGATCCTTTTGCTTAACCTTAACAACAAAATATAACTTAAAGTGTAACTCATTATTTACAATTTTTCTTTTGCAACATTGCGAAGCAATATTGTGGCTAAGCTGGAGCAATTCGTTGGCACTGTCAAACTTATAGAATTTTATAGGATCTGATATACTGTTAGACAGCCGATTTTCCCTAAAATCAGCATTCTAATGTCTTACCGCCTCCGTCACAGCCCGTTCGCCAATGTCACTCAATGCGCTCAAGTCATTCACTGCTCACAAAATATTTTTTTCTAACCGCGAATCAGGCGAATCTACACGAATGATACATGGCCCATTAGCGAAGATTAGCAGGATTAGCGGTTTAAAAAGTTTTATTTCTCCGGTTCAATTTGCGATGGGCAAAGATACGTCTAAATTATACTTGCAAAATACAATTAGCAAAATACAATTAGCAACAAGAAGATTTTCTTTACGAAAGAATATGAAAATATATGATTGATTTATTGCGCGAACATCAAAAACAGATTGAAATGATTTGCCGTAGACTTCAAATTCGACGTTTGGATGTTTTTGGGACGGCCGCCACAGGGGATTTTGATCCAAAAGAAAGCGACATCGACTTTCTTGTTGAATTCGAGCACTCTGAATCTTCCTCGGGTCTTTTATCGCGTTATCTTGCCTTGGCCGAGGAGCTTGAACAGCTGCTTGGAATAAAAATCGACCTAATTACTCCGCAGTCAATCCGGAATCCTTATTTTCGTGAAAAAGTAGACTCGTGCCGGGAAGAGGTTTATGCAGCATGAATCATGAAGCAAAAAAACACCTGCTCGATGCTTTGCTGGCATGTAGGGCGATAAGCGAATTTACATCTGGTAAAAAGTTTGAAGAGTATTCAAACAATTTATTATTACGCTCAGCTGTAGAACGACAGTTCGAAATACTCGGGGAAGCTTTCGGCCGACTGAATAATATTGCCCCCGAATATCGGGAAGAATGTTCCAGCATAGGGAAAATTATCGGTATGCGTAATCGTATAATTCATGGTTATGATTCAGTTGATGATAACATTGCCTGGGATGCCATTTGCAACCATATTCCACCGTTAACGGAATGGTTGGAAAGTCTGGATCCGGAGCCATCGGATCGGACCTGAATAAGTGGTTAATTTAAACTGATTGCCGAAAATTTGTTCCCTTGTAAACCGCGAATCTTGCGAATCTACGCGAATGACACATGCCCCATTAGCGAAGATTAGCGAGATTAGCGGTTAAAAGTGCTGCCCTCTCTGTGATTACTCTGCGGTTCCTCTAACGAACGAAGTGAGTGGTTGTGAAAAAAAGACTTTCTACAACCGCTTCGCTTGAGGAGGGCAGAGGGAAGACAGAGTTTAAACCGCGAATCTAGCGAATCTATGCGAATGATACATGTCCCATTAGCGGAGATTAGCGAGATTAGCGGTTTAAAGTGCTGCCCTCTCTGCCTTCCTCTGCGGTTATCTCTAACGAACGGAGTGAGTGGTTGTGGAAAAAAGCATTTTACAACCGCTTCGCTTGAGGAGGGCAGAGTAAACACAGAGTTTTCAAACCGCTGATCAGGTGAATTTACGCGCATGATACATGTCCCATTAGCGAAGATTAGCGGTTGAAAATAAACTGGAACAATTACTTGACCAGATGTATCTTAGAAGTAATTGGATTTTGTTGATTGCAACATTATTTTAGCTGATCTTAACTGTAGCAAGTGTAACCCTATAAAAGGATAACTCGATTATGCCTAGCCATAATACATTTAGAAAAGTAGTAAGAACAAACGGCCCACATGTGGATTTGGACCTGCCCGAAAGTTTTGCAAATCGACGCCTCACTGTTATGATCACCCCGGAAGAATCTGAAAATTCCCTTCTGGAATCTCGGCAAACAACGTCAAATATTGTCAAACGACTGCGCGGTCGAGGGAAGCAATACAAAATAAATCAAACCGCAAGTGCTGTCGACAATTTAGTCGCTGAACGTGCCAGGGACTAAGATTGAAAGATATCGATTTTCACGTGTAGATTAACTTAATGAAACCAAACGTATACATAGAGACAAGCATTATCAGCTACATCACCGCGCGCGTCCTGCACGCGATATGGTTTTGGCCGCTCATCAAGAACTTACAAGAGAGTGGTGGGAAAACAGATCGTCTGAATTTAATCTTTTGGTTTCGGAATTGGTATATGAAGAGGCGTCAAAAGGGGATCAGGACGCTGCAGAGAAGCGCTTACGAATAATTGAATCCCTGTCAATTTTACAAATTAATAATGCAGCCATAAATCTTGCTGAACTAATTGTTAAACAAGGACCTATTCCCGAAAAATCCGGAGCTGATGCATTACACATTGCTGTCTCAGCAGTGAACGGTGTGGATTACCTTTTGACCTGGAATTGCAAACATCTCGCAAACGCTGCATTGCGACATAAGTTAGAAATATGCGTCGAAAACGCAGGATATGCATGTCCCGTAATCTGTACGCCGGAAGAACTTATGGAGGAATAACCATGTATAAAGATCCAATCGTTGAAGACATTAGAAAACATCGTCAGGAATATGCGCGACAGTTCAATTTTGATATTCGAGCTATAGCCGCTGACCTTAAGAAAAAAGAAGAACGCCATCAAGATAAACTTGTTTCATTCCCTTCCAAACCAGCTCGGTATCGGAAAACAGTATAATAAATATAGGTGCCGTTGGCAAAAATTGCCATGAGAACTTGCGCCATCGGGTCGGACCTGGGCTGTTAGAAATCTTTTCTCCTTGCCAATATAAATTCACCGAATTTATTATTATCATCGCCATTTTTGAATATGGGTGCCGTTGCCAGTTAACATATTGCTGATAAGTGGGTTGCAATGATAAATTGCTTGAAAACGGCCCTTAGAAGCTGTTTTAAGGGGCAAAAACAGGTTTTAAGCTTTCTGCAGACAAGAAAACCAAACAACTGCAGTTCATGCAGCCCGAATGAAGAAGAGTGGTTGTAGGAAAATGAAATTCTTTAGGTATATTTACCCAGGAAATACACTAATATAAAAAAATCACTGCATTGCGGACAGAAGACTTGCTGTCCATGGATATCATATTGAATATGAATAACGGAAACTTTGGTAAAATAGCAAGTCAACTTCGTCGCAATGCTGAAAATGAGGATATACGAGTTACTGCCCATGCACATCAAGAGATGGTAGAAGACAATTTTCGACTTCAGGATGTTATTGAAGCATTGCAGGATGCTGTACTACTGGAAAACTACTCGCAACATAAACGTGGTCCTTGCTGTCTGATTTGTGGTAAGACTTCAGATAACAGGTATATTCACATTGTATGTACAACGTCAAAAGAACTGACAGTAATTATTACTGTTTATGAACCGCAATTACCAAAGTGGAAGACTCCTTTCAGAAGGACAAATACAGATGAAATGTAATATTCAGAATTGTTCCGGAAATTACGAACACAAACACGTCATTCATACTGTTAAATATAAAGGACAGGTTCTGGTCTTCGAGAATGTTCCGGCAGAAGTGTGTGATCTCTGCTCGGATACTCTGCTTACTCCGGAAACACTTCGCCATATTGAAAAAATAATTCAGGAACATACTCAACCCAAAAAACATGCCCCTGTATACGAATATGCGTGAATGAGAATTGCGCCATTGGGTCGATTGCGCCATTGGGTCGGACCTGGGCAAGTAGTTAATTATCAATTGGTTGCCGAAAACGCCCCCCCTTGAAAAAGTGCTTAGAAGGCCAATTTTGCCCCCGAAATTGACGTTCTAAGCCTAACAGCAGAATCAGCAGTGTAAGGCCTTACCGCCCCCCGTCACAGCCCGTTCGCCAATGTCACTCAATGTGCTTAAGTCATTCACTACTCACAAAATATTTTTTTTCAACCGCGAATCAGGCGAATCTACGCGAATGATACATGCTTCGTTAGCGAAGATTAGCGAGATTAGCGGTTAAAAATCCTGCCCCTCTCTGTGTTCCTCTGCGGTTCCTCCCTTGGGACGTTTGCCCAGAGGGAGAGAAGTTGGATCATGGAGCTATAAAATCCCAATAGGAAGATTTAGAAATAACTGACACAGGGACATCCGGATAGGCATCGGTGAATGCTTTGGGCACACGAAAATGCTGATCGCGATACTTAAATTCAAAGGCTTGAAGTTCGCCGCCCTTTTCCTCAACACAATCTATCTCGCCACTGTGATGGGCGCGCCAGAAATATTTTTTCACGCCGGCGCCGGCAAAACTGTTCCTTTTCAGTCGTTCACTGAACAAGAAATTTTCCCAGAGCGCGCCGGTATCCTGGCGCAAATGTGGCGGATTGAAATTATTGATCAAGGCGTTCCGGATACCATTATCGAAAAAATAGATTTTACGCAATTTCCTTATTTCATTACGCCGGTTTCTCACGAAGGGCGAAATCCGGAAGATAACAAAAGCCTGCTCCAGAATCCGGATATAACTCGCCACCGTGTTCTTGTCTATTCCCAAGAGTCTGCCGAGTTCATTATAGGAAACTTCACTGCCTACCTGCAAAGCCAATGCCTGGAGAAGTTTTTCGAGTGCTTCCGGATTTTTCAGACGATGAAATGCCAGAATGTCTTTGTAAAGATAGCTTCCAGCCACTTCCTTGATGTATTCAACAGCGGTATGCTGATCTTCTCGTAACACCTCGGGATACATTCCGAGAACCAGATTTCGTTCCAGTAGACGCTGGGCCGCTCTTCGTGACTCGGCAGCGGCAAGTTCGGACACGGCTACTGGATAGAGCTGCTGTTCGTATTTACGGCCAGTAAGGGGTTCGGCGGTATGAGTGGACAATTCAAAAGCAGAAGAACCGGTTGCTATGACTTGGACCCGCGGGAAGTTATCGGCGCAAATCTTCAGAGTTATACCGATGTTCGAAACACGCTGAGCTTCATCGATGACGACAAGCTTTTTATTCCCGATTAAAGCCTGAATTTCCGTGGATGTAACATTCTCCAGCGACTGACGAATATCAATCTCATCACAATTCAAGTACAATCCCGATTCATTACGGGAACGCAGGATCTCTTGAACCAGAGTTGTTTTCCCTACTTGCCTGGCGCCGTATAAGATGAGAATTTTGCCTTTAAACATTCGGTCTGTAAGATTACGTTTGGCGAAGCGATCGATAAATTTCATTAAATTACCTCTTGACGGTGTATATGCTCACTGAATTGTTGATAATTTAGTGAACTATAACACCAAATTGCATTTTAACAAGGTGAGTCAAAATAAATGGTCATGGTGAATTACAGGCGCCGTTTTCAGGAGCCGAAAGCTGATATTTTTTATGACAGAAAAATCGGAATGTCACCGGTCACTCAAAACCAGCCACTTTTGGTCGAATTAATACAACCGCTGTGCTTGAGGGTGACAGAGTAAACACAGAGTTTTTGAACCGCTAATCTTGCGAATCTATGCGAATGACACATGCTCCATTAGCAAAGATTAGCGGGATTAGCGGTTTAAAATTCTGCCCTCTCTGTGGTTACTCTGCGGTTCCTTTAACGAACGGAGTGAGTGGTTGGGAAAAAGATAAGACATACTACAACCGCTCCGCAAGAGGAAGCCAGGGGGGGACAGTGTTTCCCTCCATCCCATTTAATAAGGGCAAAAAATAAAAGTGTTAATCGCCAACAAAGAGATCGTCGGCCAGAAATTCTTCGGGAGTCAGTGACGGCAAGGGGGAGTTGGTGAAATCTACGACGTTTCTAGTTACTATTGCCTGGCAGTCAAAAGAATCGGCAGCACTGGCAACTACGGAGTCTTCAAAATCAGAAACCTTTAGAGTGCGGGCCTGTAAAAATATATTTTTACCGATGGGCGCAATTTCAAAGGAAGCCAGCAGCCAGTCGATAACTTTTCCGGCTGTTGTCGTATCTTTATATTTGGCAATGATATAATGGATTGTTGTTAAGGCGTGGCTTGGGAGAATTCCTTGAATCTCTTTTTTCCGTGTCTTGGCTAGAACCTGTGCAGAGGCATGGTGGTGAGGTTCTCTTTTCTGGATTACATCGAGAACGATATTAAGATCAATCATTATTTTGCGCATTTATTTCCACCTCATGCTTTTTTGCCATGTCCTCATGATATTCTTTCACGGCATCTACCGTATCAGGAATAATGCCAACAATGGAGGAAACTTCTGTGGGAATGCTTTCCGCTTCAGCTTGTTCGAGAAGTTTCACATAGTGTTTAATTAGCCCAGTCAATGTTAATCTATGTTTTCTGGCATAGTTCTTTGCGAATTTCAGATCATCCGCCGGCAGTCTTACAGTTAATTTCGCATCGTTCATGATTTTTCTCCGGTTCAAAGGTTTTAAATGCAAGATCGTCCTTTGACTGACAATATATATGCAATGTACGGCAAAGCAAGTAAAAGTGTACAATTTATTGACTGTTGACGCCGTTGCCAATTGACTTCGCAAACATCGCGGCTAAGCCAGAACAATTCTTTGGTACTGTTCAACTTATAAAATTTTATATGGTCTAAAATACTGTTAGACAGCCGATTTTCCCTCAAAATCAGCATTCTAAGGCCTTACCGTCCCCCGTCACAGCTCGTTTGCAAAAGCTGAGCAATTTGTAGAGCATGCCGATATTTTTCATATTGACGAGGAGATTGAAAGGCAAACTATTCAGCTGCGCCGCGAACAGAAAATCCGACTTGCGGATGCTGTAATCGCCGCAACTGCTCTCGTTCATGATCTTACTTTGCTTACCAGGGATCAGGGTGGCTACTCTAATATTATCGAGCTATCTCTGCTAAACCCCTTTGAATAAAATATTGTGGCTGAGGTGGTTTAAACCGCGAATCACGCAGATTTACACAGATAAAAAGCATCATCAGACTGGAAAACCAAAACTGCAGCCCATATTTCTGCCCTAAATGTTCCTGTGCCGCTGTTTTAATAAGGGCAGAAAAATGGAAGACAAAGAGAAGAGATATTTTCCAACCACGAAACACATGAACTACACGAAAAGGGACAATTTCAACCGCTAATCTTGCGAATTTACGCTAATCCGGTGCGGGCGAATTATACTCTCCCTCCGGTCGGGTTTAATTCACCCGCGGGATTCCAGAAGGCAGAGAATGGCGACTGTCCGGCGGAGGTCCGCCATTACCGCGACCGTCCAACTGTCCGACCGTCCTCTGTCATCAGTTTTCTGTGCTCCTCTGCGGTTCCTCTAACGAACGGAGTGAGTGGTTGTGAAAAATAAGACTTTCCACAACCGCTTCGCTTGAGGAAGGCAGAGGGAAGACAGAGGGGGGACAGTTTTTTACCACCCACCCACTGCGTTCGTCAGAGAACACAGAATCGGGAAGAGGAGGGCAGCCGTCCGGCATGTCGCGTCGGGCAACACGAAGACGGAAGTCCTGTTGTTACTGCCCGACTGTTCTTTGCCCCCTTTCGCATATTATGTGACGGATAACGAGAGATACTCTTCCCTTTATTGTCGGAAAAGCATACTTGCATCAATTCCAATAACCACTATAGTTGTATATATAAGTGCAATATGTGATGAAGATTGAAACTATGAATATTACTCTTTCAGCAGATGAAAAATCAGCGGAATGAAGCAGACAGATTGCCGCTGAACAAGGCACGACACTCAACGATATGATCCTGAATTATATGAAAAAAAAATCGCTCGGATATCAAATAAGGTTATATATGAAAAGCATAACCAAAGAGTGGCTTGAGCATTCCTGGAAGGATCTGGAGGCGGCCCGGCGGCTTGTAAACATAGAATACTTGACAGGCATAGCTGCATTTCACTCTCAACAAAATATTTAGATCGCACATGAAGATGCAAAATGCCAATTCAGGCGGAATTATGGATAAAAGCAAACTCATAACAAATATAGAACAGGCGCTTTTACCGTATCAGCAGATCGCTTTTGCCTATATCCACGGTTCTCTTGTAAGGTCTGATTCCTTCAGAGATATTGATATAGCATTATATCTTGTACCAGGGAACTATGCGGATTTAGCTGAAGAAGGTGAAACAACGCTTGCTTTTACAATCCCAACCGAAAGGGATTTGGAAAAAGAATTACGACTGCCCGTCGATATCCAGATTTTAAATGAAGCTCCCTTATCTTTCCGCTACAGAGTGATATCTTCGGGCAGGTTAATCATTGATAACATGCAGAATCTTCGTATGGATTTCGAATATCTAAGCCGGGTTGAATATTTCGATTTCAGACCCCGCAGGGAAGAATATTTCAAGGAAATTTTAACCGCATAGCTGTACAGCCGTTAAATTAACTCTACATAATAACAGGAATAAAGATGTCGCTGTTAGACCCGGAACGTACACAAAAACTTGTGAGCTCTATGCGGGAAACAGTGGAGATGCTGCATGAGTTGTCGCAGATGTCCAAAGAGGAGTTCCTTGCCGATAAGCATCGTCAAAGCAGTGCGAAATACAACTTCATTGCGGCGATTGAAGCAGCTATCGACTTGGCGAATCATTTGATTTCACGGGTTGGTTTTCGTTCACCTGAAGATTATGCCGATACGTTCAAGGTCTTGGCTGAGCAGGGCGTTATCGAAAAACAATTCGCTGAAGAGCTCGTTAATATGGCTCGTTTTCGCAATCGCCTCGTCCATATCTATTGGGATGTCAATACTAATGAAATATGGCGTATACTTCAGTCTCGCTTGAATGATTTTGAACAATTCCGTTGCGCTATCGCCGAATTCTGCAAGTAGAAATTCATGTTCCAATTTAATTCCCTTCTTATAAATATAGGTGCCGTTGCCAGTTAACTGGTTACTGATAAGCGGACTTAGTAGAGACTTTAGGGAACTGAGGGACTTGAGAGAACAGTTCATTGACCTGGCGTATGAGGTTTTCTGTCGGAATCTGGATTTGTTTAGAGAAAATTTTGAGATCAAAACTGTCTGTATGCATGAATGAATGAATGAATGAATGGCCGTCCGCTGTCGAAGTATGATAACCGGATGATTTGGAATAAGTATGATTATAAACATCATCAAGCGCCATCTGATCAGCCGCCAATTAATTTAACCGCTAATCTTGCGAATCTATGCGAATGACACAAAGGACTCAGTTCATGGAGTTATTTTATTAGCGGAGATTAGCGTAAATTAGCGGTTTAAGGTGTGTTCTGTTTTTTTTTAACCGCTAATCTTGCGAATCTATGCGAATGACACATGCCTCATTAGCGAAGATTAGCGAAATTAGCGGTTTGAAGTGCTGCCCTTTCTGCGGTTCCTCTGCGGTTCCTCTAACGAACGGAGTGAGTGGTTGTG
>PUNP01000702.1 GCA_003551785.1 Candidatus Brocadiaceae bacterium
ACCGACCGCGAAGTCGGCGATGTTATCGATGTCTCCGAAACTATCAATCATGTTGACCCCTATATTGAAGATAAAGATACCTACGGGCTGGACAGCGACAGGGTCTACTCGACCGGTGTTACCGCCGGTGTATTAGGTGTCCACTCCACAGGCGGCGATGTGCGAAGAGTTACCGCTACGGGGCCCGTCGGCTCAATCGTCGCGGATAACGGAAAAATTGGTGATATCAATGTTATCGACTCCAACCTGGGTATTTGGTTTAACGGCATTCAGTTTACTCTGGGCAGAGAATCGGAAGGTTATGCTATCTATGCCGATCAGGATATCGATAATATCAGGGTGTTGCGTTCTAACAGGATACATCCAAGACTTGTTGACATCGAAGTGCCGGAAGTTACTGACCCAGCAGATGTTGGCGATTGGTGGTTCCTTGAAAATCTTGGAGAAGATGTCGATAACGGTAATGATAATGGTGAGAATGGTGATGTGGATGTTCCGTTCTACCAAATCGAACATAGTCCTGCCGACGGCTGGCTGGCCGGTTCGGTCCGCGCAGGCGGCACTATCAGAAATATCAATGTCAACCGCATCGGCTCGAGTATCGACATCGTTTCCGATGCCAACATTGAAAATGTCCAGATTACTGACTCCACCGGCAATATCTCCACCGGCTTATACTACTTCTTTGATCGCTCGGAGATAAGAGCCGCGGGCGATATTTATAATGTCAAAGTCGGTGTCTACAGGGGTGGCGAGGTCATACAAAGGAGCGACAGCCTCATCGACATTTCTGCCGACGGCGACGTGCGGAACGTCTTCTTTACCGGTGACATGCTCGGCAGCATCCATGCCGGCGGCGACGTTTATGATGTCGAAAGCGCCAGCGGTTCCCTGGGTCGATCCGGGCTCATGGACCTGCCCACCGATATCCTGTATGTCCCGCAAATCACCGCCGGTAACAGGATCAGGAATGTCTACGCGCCAAGTGACATCTATGTCGATTTCCATGCGCGCATTATCGACTCCATCGAGACGGGGGCCGGTAATATCGGCGGCACCCATACGATCATAGCGGCCGAAGATGTCATTCATGATATTACGGCCGGCAGGGAGTTAGCCGGCACGATCATGGCAGGTGCTCAAACATCTGCGCAGGGAAGGATAGTCAGTCTTTACGCACAGAGCATAGGCCGGCTCATCATCAGGTATGGTGATGTAACCGGTAATATCACCGCACTCACCGGCCGTATAGGTAGCCTGATGCTGTACGAGCGCATGAGCGGCGACATCTTCGCCAGGAACACTATCGAGTCGCTTGTATTCTACGAGGATATGACGGGCGATATTACGGTAGAGAACGGCGGCATAGACTCCGTAGAGTTCCACGGCGATTTCACCGGCGAATTGTATGTCAGTAGAAATATTAATACATTAAAATTAGAGGATGGTGGCGCATTAGGCGGCCGTGTGCATGCCGGTGAGCATATCAGAGACTTCCATGCCCGGGGCGGCATAGATGGTGGCCGGATAGAAGCCGGCAGCCTGGACACGCTGCGTGTCACCGGCAACCTTGTCGGTCAGGTGAGTGTGCACGGTAATGTGCGTCTGATAGATGTTGACGGACGCCGCATGGCTTCCGACAGCGAAGGTGAGCCGGTGATCGATGTGGGGGGCAACCTTGATGCCATTAAGGTCAGCGGCATCAGGGGTATAGAGGGCGATATTGATGTTGGCGGGAATATTGACCGTATCGACGTCCCGAACGGCAGTATAAGTTCCGCGATAACGGCTGGAGGCGGCATCCGGAGTGTCAACGTCGATAAGTTCGAGAATGCGTCACTGAAAGCTCGCTCCATACGTTATGTTACGGTTGAAACGCACATGGAGGACGGCTTGATACATGCGCAGACGGGGACTTTATTCGTGGAATGGTTAGACCGCGATGAACAGTCATTTATCTATCCGGGCCGATCATACCATTGGAACGGTGTTGATATTAAAGTTGACTAGGCGTGGCCGAAAAGCTCACAATAGCCAAAACGCATCGATCTACCGCGCCTTTCAGGGCGCAAAATACGTGTGAATCATCACCTCGGGTTGAAACCTTAGGCTACCGTACTTTGTCCCGTCCGGGGCAAGGTCGCTGCTTTGGCCCCAACGGGGCGAGGTTAGGTAGCCCCTGGTTTTAACCAGGGTAAGAAATGATGAAAAGATAAATGCGCCCCGGCAGGGGCGCGGTTGCTCTTGAAATAGCGGCATTTGCTCATTATTGCCTTTTCGGGCCACGCTCCTAGGGAAATGTGGTTTGAAAGCGGCGCTCATCGCGCCGCACTCCAAAGATGCTGCTTGAAAATTCGTCAATAAATAACCAGTTTAATAAGAGAAGAACCACATCTTTTAACCCTTTTGCCTTATCCGTGTTAACGTGTTCATCTGTGGTTCTACAAATGCTTATGATGCAGAATCACGGGGTTCAGTGAATCATTAATGTCCGGCAACGGTAAACAGCGTTTTCAGCGTCCATACATAAAAAAATGAAGCATGAGTCACATTTACAGTTTTGAGGCTATAACCCCGGCAAATTTTCGCAGAGTATCCGTGCTTTTTTGCATGTGTCTATAGACTTCGTCGTTTCTGATCCGGCGGTATTCGTGGGCCAGGACATTTCTTAAGCCGATCTAAAATTGAGGCCAGCTTGTGATTTTCAGGCATGATGAGATTCCTTGAAATATTGAACAGTCATTTCATCGAATATTTTCAGGCGCGGCAGGAAATCGAAATATGCCCGTTCGGATTTGGTTTCAAAATCGACCCTTTCTTCCTGATCCCTTTCATAAAGGCACAGACCGGTGGAAATAACTTCGTGCCTTAACGCATGCGATGCGTCATTCAGCGGTACAACATCAATGTTTCTCTGTTCGAGAGCTTCTGCAAGACTGTCAAAAAGGCGCACAGTTGCGGGTAGGATATCTCCGCCCGTTTTTTTGCGGTCTATATACATGCCGATATCAATATCTTTTGCCTGTTCGGGGGAGTGGCGGTATGAACCGAAAAGATACGCGCATACGACCTCCTCATGCTCTGACAGGGTTTCAGATATACTGTCAGAAACTTCAGAGAGTGCTATACGGTTTTGATTGCACATGTACAGCTCCGTAGTATCTTAATTGTGATTTTCTTGCTTTTTTGGCAAAAAGTTGTTGTTGGTTTATGAAATGTTCGATTTAGAGCGTGGCAGAGCAACTCTTCCGGTTCTGACGATTTCCTTGATCCCGAAGGGGCGGAGGAGGTCGAGCAGTGCTTCAACCTTTTGCTCGGGGCCGGAGACTTCAATCATCACGTCATTGGGGCCGACATCGACTACCTTGGCTCTGAAGATTTCCACCAGGTCAAGTATTTCTCTTCTTTCGCCGGCGGGGCTGTTGACCCTTACCAGCAAAAGGTCGCGTTCAACTAAAGGTGTTTGTCCGAAATCATTGACTTTGACGACATTAATGAGTTTCTCCAGCTGTTTTCTCACCTGTTCTAAAATAGTCTCATCACCGGCGACAACTATTGTCATACGGCTGAATTTCGGGTCTTCGGTTTCACCGACGGCCAGGCTGTCTATGTTGAACCCTCTGGCACTGAACAGCCCGGCAATGTGGGCTAATACACCGGATTTGTTTTCTACTACCGCGCTTAAAATATGTTTTTTCATGGGCTTAATATTCCATTTTGAGTTACTTTACTGTTTTGATCATTTTTTTCACAGACAGGAATGTCTGTGTTACTGTTTTTATGCCATGCCGCTCAACATTCTGTCGATGGCCTCTCCGGCCGGCACCATGGGGTAGACATTTTCTTCGGGATCGATGCGGAAGTCGATAAGCACCGGTCGGTCGTCAACTTTCATTGCCGAATCGAGAGCTTCGCGGACCTGGTCTTTTTTATCAACTTTGATGCCGACACAGTTGTAGGCTTCGGCCAGTTTGCAAAAATCGGGATTGCCGTTTTCAAGCAGGGTATGAGAGTAGCGTTTACCGAAGAAGAGTTCCTGCCACTGTCTGACCATCCCCAGGTATCCGTTATTAAGCAGAGCGATTTTAATGGGGAGCTTTTCGATGAC
This sequence comes from Candidatus Brocadiaceae bacterium, assembly GCA_003551785.1. Next base: position 4,109 of record PUNP01000702.1, read on the forward strand.
GGCGGTGCTGAGTTCCTGAATATTCATTTGCAGCGAGCCGTCGCCGGCGATAACGAACACATCTTTGTCCGGGCAGCCGATTTGAGCTCCGATACCGGCCGGCAGTCCATACCCCATCGTTCCGAGCCCGCCGGAGCTGAGGAAGGTTCTCGGTTCGGTATATGTATAGAATTGGGCCGCCCACATCTGGCACTGCCCGACGTCCGTAGCGATTATCGCTTTCCCGTCGGTCACTTCATGTATTTGCTCCATGATGTATTGCGGTTTAACATGATCGTTGTTTTTATCATAAGTCAGTGGGAAGCGTTCTTTCCAATCAGCGATTTTATCCATCCAATCTTTACGTTCTTTAAACACGGCCAGCTTGGTCATTTCGCGCAGGACTTCTTTAGCGTCCCCGACAACGGGAATGTCAACTGCAACGCTTTTTCCTATCGAAGTCGGTGCGATATCGACGTGGACGATTTTAGCTTTATTGGCAAAAGCGTCAAGCTTGCCGGTGACTCTGTCGTCGAATCGCGCGCCGACGGCGATGAGGAGGTCGCATTCCTGGACGGCATAATTGGCGTACATGGCACCGTGCATTCCCAGCATCCTCAAAGAGAGGGGATCATTTTCGGGGAAGGCGCCGAGCCCCATCAACGTGGTGGTGACGGGGATATTGGCTTCGCGCGCGAACTTGGTCAGTTCAGCGGATGCCCCGCTGGTGATAGTCCCGCCGCCGGAGTAAAGGACGGGTTTTTCCGCCTCATTAATCGCCTCAATAGCCTTTTTCACCTGGAGTGAATGGACGGTTTTGCGGGACGGCTGGTAGCCCGGCAGCTGCATATTTTTGTCGATTTCACCATTGACACTTGAAGTGGAAACATCGACGGGCAGGTCGATGAGTACCGGTCCCGGGCTACCGGTGGACGAGATAAAGCATGCTTCCCTGATGAGCCTGGCGAGTTCTTTCGCATCTCTGGCCAGGTAGTTATGTTTAGTGACAGGCCGTGAAATACCGGTCATATCAGCTTCCTGAAACGCATCGTTGCCTATAAGGTGGGTTTTAACCTGACCGGTAATCGCCAGCATCGGCACGCTGTCCATATACGCCGTAGCGAGAGCGGTCACGAGGTTAGTTGCTCCGGGGCCGCTAGTCGAGAGGCAGACACCGATTTTCCCGGTAGCTCTGGAATAACCGTCGGCCATATGTCCCGAGCCCTGTTCATGTCGAACAGAAACAGTTCTCAGCCCGCAATCTTCGTTATAAAGAACGTCAAAGACAGGGATGACTGAGCCACCCTGCAAGCCGAATATAACCTCAATACCCTCATCTTTAAGGGTTTCAACCAATATTTCTGCACCTTTTTTCGCCATTGTAGAACCTGATAGAAATTTTGATTATTAGAATTAAAATATCCAAGTGATTCGGGAGCAATAAAACGCGCCCAAAGAAACAAGAAAATTACAATTAATATAATAATGCGAGTTAATGGGATGAGAAACCTACGGAGTAAATGACTTTTCTCCAGACATCATAGTTTATAAAATGCCGTCACCGAATCCGCCCCTGGAATCGCTCTGTTCTTCTTGATTTTCGCCGTTACCGTCATTGTCGTCGTCATGGATGTCGTTATTGGATTCAGACTGATCCTGACAAGTTTGATTTTGGGTTTCATTTTCATCGCTATCTTCATTATCATCATCAAACTCATCGTATTCATAATCATCATCGTAATCGTAGCCATTCTGCTCGTTGTCGTTATTGTAGGAATTATTACCTTCCCTTTCATCGTGACTTTCATCGCACTCATCATTATACGCATCGAGAACCGCCTGCATAATTTTATCTCTGCAATCGGTGACGATAGGGTGAGCCACATCGACGTGGAATTTTCTCCGTTTGGCTCTCTTGTCATCTAATTGCGTTCCGCAGTTATTGCAATACTTAGCTCTTAAATGGTTCTTTTGCGAGCATTTAGGGCAATTGTCGGTGAGTTTTCGGCTGGGCATGGCCACGAAAAGGCCTTTACGGCCTTCGATAACTCTCAGGTCATGCACAACGAACTCATCATCGATAGTAATGCTGCAGAATGCCCGCAGCCTATCCGAACGTTCACTAAGTCTTTTTACTCTTACTTCAGTGATCTTCACAATTCTATCTCCTCAATACTGTTTGGAAATAAATACGAAGTATTAGGCGTCAGCCGCTAATGGAACGTACTGCAAAGGCTTTCAAGCTGTAATTTTGTTTGATGTAATCAGCGGATTCCTTTGCGTGATATTGATCTTTGCAAACACCGAACCAGGCGGAACCGCTGCCCGACATGCAGTATCCTAAAGAGCCGGTAACTTTGAATGCAAGCCGCAATTTGTTTTCATACTCAGCCAGTTCACCGCTAACCTTACAAGCTGCGATTTTCAATGAGTTAAACAGGTATTTTCCCAGCATTTCCGGATCATTTTGCCGGAGACTTTCAACGACATCCCCAATCTTAACATTACTGATGTTTTTTGTCAAGGAATCATAAGCTTTATAGACTTTCGGTGTTGATATTTTTACCGGCGGGCAGGTGATAACAAAATCAATTTTGGGGTTGACATCCAGATGTTCTAATATCTCCCCTCTTCCACGGCAATTTGCCGTCCCGCCGCGAACAAAGAAGGGGACATCGCTGCCAAGCCCGGCCGCCAGGCGTTCCAAATCAGTTAAGTCGACATCCAGGTGCAGCAGGGAGGAAAGGGCTTTGAGCGCTGCGGCGGCATTACTGCTTCCGCCTCCTAACCCCGCGCCCACAGGGATTTTTTTGTCTAACAGCATTTTAATGCCGGGCAAGCTGTGCGGGCGGTGGTTATCCAGCAGCACTTGCGCCGCTTTATAAACCAGATTGTCCTTCATCGGCGGCAGTCCCGGGAAGTCCGAGTATAATGTCATATCTTCCTGGACATTCCGTTTTTCCACTTTCAGTTCATCATACAGGCTGACGGTTTGCATCAAAGTTTCAATTTCATGAAAGCCGTCGTGACGGCAGCCCTTGACATCCAGAGTAAGGTTGATTTTCGCGGGAGAGGCTACTGTTACGGAATCATCCGGCATGCATTACCTCCTCGTCGTCGGTTTATGAAATTTGCGGGATAAAACATCTTCCAGAGCTTCCCAAAGAACTTCCCTGCTTGTATCGTAGACGTTGGTCAGATTAACTTCCGAAAACCAGATACGTTCTCCGCTTTGAACATCATAGCATGTGAGCGTGAAATGTATGTTTGCCCATTGGAAGAACAGCAGGTAACTTTGGTACCATGAGTTGATTTCAGCAGCGAACAGGTAGTCCAGTTCAAGTTTTTTAGCCTCGTCAAACAGCGAATTTTCCATATCCGGTGCGTCTTTAACCCTGAGTGTTTGCATTTTATAGCGGTCTGTCAGCAGATGTGACAGTAAGTCGGCAAAAGTGCTGCTCGGCTTATAGGTGTGTGAAATTCCCCAAAAATAGCGAGTAGCCCGTGATTGACGCGAATTCAGCGCGGAGACGGAAATGCCGGCTAAGACCTGGGTGGTATCGGGTTCGATCCTCTTATCAGTCGTAATTCCGTTATTTTTGCCTTTCTCAACCGATCGGCAGCCGGTGGTCGATACAAGGGAAAAAGGCAGCAACAGCATGAGCATCATCAAAAATGCAGTGCTTAGCCTGTCCCGAATGGAATGGAGCGGGAAGGGGAATAATGAATTATGTGTAATTAGTGATGGTAAAAAAAGCATTGACATATTGTAAGCTATACGTTCCGGAGAATGGTATTTATCCTGCATATTTCATAAACCAACGACAACTTTTAATGTAACATGTTGAAAATCAATGTTTTAATTATTATTTTGGGGGCTTTCAAAGTTTACAGTGTGTACAGGCGGGTCCTCAAACGGCGGTTTAGCCTGTAGGGCGCGTTTTCAGCGGCGCATATGCGGCAAAAGTCTGCACTTGCAATATACGAATACAGCGGCGTTTGACATTTGCCGCCGATGCACCACTAAAAACGCGTGAAATGCAGGTTATTCCCAATAATAAGAAAAACTACGCATTTACAAACATTCTTATGATAACAGAAATGATGCTATGACCACAACTTATTAATCTCGTCCTGAGTGAAGACCGGCATGTCACATTCAGAACCGTCATTTTTAATCAGTTTAATGCCGGTGTCTTTTCGGGTTACTTCTCCTATGTCCGCGCAAAGAATATCATTATCCATCATTGCTCTGAGCACTTTGTCGGCGTGGCTTTTACCGACGCATATGATCAGAGCGCCGCTGGCGATAGCCCCTAAAGGGTCAAGCCCTAAAGACTTACAGAAAAGTTCTCCATATTTGACGAGCGGTATTTTATTCTCATGCACTTTCAGTCCCACGTTACCGGCTTGCGCGAGTTCCCACAGGCCGGTGGTCAGGCCGCCTTCGGTTGGGTCGTGCATTGCATGTATACCGCCGGTCCGGCAAGCGATTCGGGCTTCTTTCAGAACACTTATGCCGGGTGTGTCAAGGAAACGTTGAGCTTGTGCTATGTCATTTGTGGATGCGCAATTTTTGAGCAAATCCGGTTTTTCGTTTGCGATTATTGCGGTTCCCTCGACCGGCACCCCTTTTGTCAGCAGCAGCCGGTCGCCCGGGCGCATATTACTTTTATCGATGAGTTTATGCTTAGGCACTTCCCCAAGCATGTGGCCGATCAGAATGGGTCTGTCAAGTCCGACGGTGACCTCGGTATGTCCGCCGCATAGTGAGCAGCCGATAAGTTCAAGCGCACCATTGAGATCATCCCAGATTTGGTTCAGCATATTCTTGTCGGCAGATTTTTCCGGCAGCAGGGCGGTTACTAAAAACCATTTGGGATCAGCTCCCGCGGTGGCAATGTCATTAGCATTGATATGCACAACATACCATCCGATACGTTTATTGGCGAAAGTTATAGGGTCGGTTTTCGCGACAAGATAGTTGTCGCCCATGCTTATAGCGCAGACATCTTCCCCGACGGCCGGCGTCAGCTTCACGCGTTCGTCGCGGTTATTCAGCCCGGAGAAGAGTTCGGATAATATATGCGGTTCGATTTTTCCTGGTTTAAATTTGCCCATATACTGTAGAGCCCAAGCCGGAAAAGCAGAGTTGTTTAGTTGCTGGTAAAGAAAGACAACCCTGCAACATACCAGCAACTTTTTGCCAGAAAAACGACAAAATGGCAATGAGTATAATAAAAGATATGGGCATGATTTGTCAATCCCCGTTTACGCGGGGCCTGTGCATTTTATAAAACTCGCTTATTTTGTTACAATTTGTAGTTATACTCACAGGATAGGATTCATAAGACTAACAGGTAATCAAGGGATCAGACATTGGCTGAGAAATACATACAATCACTTGCAGGTACGGAAGACCGTCTCCCCGGGCAGTGGGAGGGCTGGCATGAGCTTCACGATGCGGCACGGCGTCAGTTCGAGTTGTTCGGTTACGGAGAACTATCTACACCGATAATTGAGGATGCGAGCCTTTTCGTTAAGGGAACCGGCGAGGATACCGAAATCGTTGAAAAGCAGATGTATACTATTGACACCTGCAATGAACGGCAGGAGGGTGAGACCGGTGAGGCGATTACGCTGCGACCCGAAGGCACGCCGCCCGCCGTTCGGGCTTACTTACAGGCCGACCTTCATAAAGTGCAGCGCTTTCAGAAGTTCTGGTATGCCGGGCCGATGTTCCGGCGTGAAAAGCCACAGAAGGGCCGTCTGCGCCAGTTTCACCAGATCGGGATTGAGGCTATAGGCGGCGCAAGCCCGCTGTTGGATGCCGAGACTGTGCTGCTGGCCGACGCGATTTACAGAGGGGCGGGGCTCAGCCGCCATGAGATTACCATCAACAGCATTGGCTGTCCGGACTGCCGGCCGAATTACAGAAATGTGCTGAAAGAACAGCTTGAGGCAGAAAAGGACAGCTTATGTGAAGATTGCGCACGGCGCCTGGGCCGCAACGTGTTGCGGGTTCTCGACTGTAAACAAGAGAGTTGTAAGGAAGTGGTAGCCGTGCTGCCCAGCATTCCCGAACTCATCTGCGAAGAGTGTAAGGTGCACTATTCCACACTGAAATCCGCACTGGACAATCAAGGTGTCAGTTATTCTGAGGACCCGCTGCTGGTGCGCGGGCTGGACTATTACACCCGCACGGTATACGAGATCAAGCATAATGAACTGGGCGCACGAGATACAATCTGCGGCGGCGGTCGCTATGACGGTCTGCTGCCCCAGTTAGGCGGGCCGGAAACGCCGTGTGTCGGATTCGCTATCGGTGTTGAAGCATCTCTTATAGCGATGGAGGCTGAGAGGGGAACGCCGGGAACGCGGGATAGCGGTATCGACGTATATATTGTCTGTTTCGATGATGCCGCGCGGATGCGCTGCCTGGAACTGCTCACCGCTGTGCGTAAAGCGGGACTGAGCGCTGAGATGGATTTCGAGGAGCGAAGCTCCAAAGCGCAGATGAAAATGGCGAATAAATTTGCTGCTGATTTTTGCCTGCTGATCGGCGAGTCCGAACTGAACGACAATACGGTGACTATCAAGGATATGGAGACCAGCAAGCAGTGGAGTGCCGGATGGGACGAGGCAGC
>PUNP01000775.1 GCA_003551785.1 Candidatus Brocadiaceae bacterium
CAGATTCCAGTTCGGATATCACTTGCATCTTAAATGATTCACTATACCTTATTACTTGCTTAGCCATTTTACTCGTCCTCCAAAGTTGATTATACTGTCAACTTATTTCAGGACGAGACAACTGCCCCCATAGTCCTATTTCCATATGTTCTCTTCCTATTTCATCACCGTCGACAACCAACTTGACAAGAAAATCTTTCTCATTATGGCTGGAACGATTTGTTACATAGGTGACAATCTCATCAATTTGGTTGATTTGGATATCTATTTGGCCAAAGCCGGTCACCGCCTCCAACACTTCTTCGCTGCCGTCCAAAGTGACAACTTCGCCGTATTTTTGCACCACCTCACCATTTTCAAGCACCATTTTTATTATACCGAGATGCTGCTCCCTGTCCGGGTCAATTTGATGATTGTGGCCTCCGGTTTGTGCAACCAAAACGTCATTGATATTTTCTGCCGGATGCATTTCCGACGGGGTACACGTGTTCAATCCACCAGTGTTGACCTCGACGACCATTCCCTGTTTTTTTATCTCTTTCAAAACCGGCCTCACCAGGTCCCGCAAAAACTCATTTTCAAAAGCTGGATTTTTGTGAAATTTTTTGACAAAATCCATATGCCCTATGACATCAAAAATCAACCTGATCGTATAATTTCACATGCCCTTTTTTCAGATCCTGCACGAAATCGCTTATGGATGTAATCCTTCTTTCCAGCTCAATACCGATTTTACCCACCCGATTCGGGCAGTGGGCGTGATGATCCGTCCCGGCAATGGGCACGCAGTTAAGTTCGCGTGCAAGAGCGAGACATTTTACCTGCGAGACCTTGCTTTGGAGGTTAACCCGAACATTTCACGCGTTTTCAGTGGTGCATATGTGGCAAATGTCAAACGCCGCTGTATTTTTATACTGCAAGTGCAGACTTTTGCAGCAGATGCACCGCTGAAGACGCGCCCGACAGGGTAAACCGCCGTTTGTGGACCCGATTGTACACCCTGCAACTTTAAAAAGTCTCAAAAATGACACCTAATATATTGGATTTCAATTCGTTATATTAATTATTGTCGTTGGTTTATGAAATGTTCGGGTTAAAGCTTTTGACCTCCACCCCATCCAAGGGACAGCACATAGATGTAGGACGGTATGACTTTATCCGGAGAAGAATAGGGGTGAGCAACAGCCACGAATCCGCCTTCATCATGAACCGTGTCCACAAGCTCCCTTGGGCCAATTTTATCCTCCAGGGGTAAAAATCCCGTTGAACCGTAAACCAGATAGTGGAAACCATCCTTGCGTTTGCGCTGGTTCCAGGCATCATCATCGGTAACCCGGTCGATCCCCTGCACGATCCGCGAGGTGCGCACGCCGAGTTCGGCGGCAGTATCGAGCAGGTATTTGCCGCTCGGCAGCGTTTCGGCCTGTTGATGTATCTCGCTTCGGGCTTCACGCAGTGTTTCAGAGACCTGGAACGGGTCGAGCGGGTCAACTTTCAGTTTTTGCACCCAGCCTCTTAGCTCCGGCCTGTATCCTACAGTACCGCCTGCGGCAGGTACCTTTCCGCCTTCCGTTCCCGGGGCGGGAATCCCTCCGAACCGGCGGTTCAGTGCCACTTTTTGCGCCCATGGCTAGCCTTTAACACCGCGATCCCAGGGCACGCCGGCCTGATGGCAGACGGCCGCATCACCCGTGGCGTCAATGATCCGGGAGGCGCGCACTATCCCGAGCCCGGCGCGCGTATGCAGCACGACACCGGTCACGGTATCATTTTCTAAACATACATCGCAGGCATGGGCCAGTAAGAGACAATCGGCCCCCGACTCTTCCACTAGCCGGTCCCAGACCAGTTTTATGCCTTCGGGATAGGCGGAGCTGCGGAACCACTGTCCGACGGAACTGCATTTAGCGGGAGTGCGTATAAGCGGCGGCATAAAACCGACTTCCATGAGCCGGCCGGCCCACTCGTGCCAGATGCCCTGAAAGTCAACCCCGTTGGTGCTGAGCCCGACATGGACGAGCTGTGCGACGGCGGGCCGCCGAGGAATCCGTATTTTTCAGCGAGCAGTGTGCGGGCGCCATTTCGTGCGGCGGCGATTGCAGCGGCGCAGCCGGCCGGCCCCCGCCACAAACTACTACGTCATATTCGGCAAGAACAGGTATTTCATCTGACGATTTTCGGTTGTTTTTTGTCATGTTATTTTTCTTTACGCATAACGTCGAGATTAATGTGGTATTTATCGTTAGTCGTAAGTCGCTTGTCGGTAGTCCTATGGTTCCGGTGCGATCAACGCCACAGACAAGAATGTCTGTGCTACTCAACATCAGCAATTTTGTGTCGATCTGTCGCTATTAAGCGCTTATGGTGTATCGAGCCCGGTCAATTCACCTCCGAGTATCCATGAAAGGTTAAAACGAGCATAGTGCTGCAGCGCCCGGTTGCGATCTATAAAAACAATATAAACCCACCCTTCTGACGGAGTGTCGGGGCGTCCGGCTGCGAGCATGGAGTAACCACAATTTTCCTTGTATACAGACCTTTTGATCGGCCAGCTTTGTCCGCCGTCGAAACTGGCCCAGACGCTAACGTTGCAGCGGCGGTCATGGTTGATCGGTATATCGGGATGGCTGTAGAGCAGGATGTCTTCGTTATCGAACGGCAGCCGCACCAGGCCGCCCTTACAGCCATAGGCCTGGTTATTCCCGTCGTGGCCACCGGTTTCCGAGATTATATCCACATCTTCGGCCCGCCGTTCGCCCTGGATGTATATATCGAAAACTCTTTCGCCTTCTCCGACTTCCTCCGGCTCCATGAAATGCAGCGTTACTTTATATGGCGCATCAGGGATCAAATTCTCGAGCCTGACGTTATGCACTCCCGTCACTCCTGAGGCGGCTACCCACTTCGGGCTTTTGTTCTCTTCTCCCACCTGGATTTCCGCGGAATGTAATCGAAACCATTCATGGCCTCCCTGAGACTCGATATGTACAACAGTATCGGGTTTTTTCACTTTTACCGGCATATCTGTCCCCGAATATCATCAGGTCCGCCAGGTAAGGCGGCGGGGCAACATCATGGAAATCGGTTGTGTGATGTACCGCTATTCTGGTGCCGTAAAGCCCTTCTTCGTCAAGCCGGCGGCACTGCTCATTCACTCGCTCACGTTCCGTATCAAAAGCAATGATATTCATTCCCGAGTTGTGCGCAAGCGCCTCCAGAAGCTCAAGCTGAACGCCGAAGGCCAGAGCATAACCGCTTTGAATTATTGTTGCTTCAGGCAGTTCTTTCGCCTTTTCTTTCCATTCTCCTGCTGCCTCTGTTTCCCGGACAGGACGCCGGTCGATCGTTTCATAGTCGCGTTCTTCCCCGCCATAGCAGTAAATTGTTCCGTCAACTGTAACAATGAAAAGTCTTCCAAATGCCGCCAGCATGGCCCAGACCTCTCCTTCGACAGGAGCCTTCCAGGTTATCTCTCCGGAGGGCAATTCCACGGCCGCCGCTTTCCCGTCCTCTGTCACTCCATACAGCCGGGTACCGGCCTTGATGAAAATATCTGACAGTTTTTCTGAAGGTTCCACATCCCACTTTTCACGGAGAGAGTATTTTTTCCGTATTTGATGCCGCTCAAGCCGATCGGTCACAGTAACTTCTTCCACTTCCGGTTCTGTATGATAAGCTGAAATACGGTTCCGGACGAGAGATATTATCGAATCTTCGGTAAGGATGGGTTTTTCCGTAAATCCTCCGTATTTTGCGCCGTCGCGAAGGTGATACATTTGACCGTGATTGAAAAACCACTCTCCCCGTGTTTTTACACGATAACCTCCTTGAAATGGTTGAAATGGTGTCACCATTCCAATTTTCACGAAATGGTTGAAATGGTGTCACCATTTCAATTACTACCAGAAAAGCAAAACACCAACACAGAAGACTCCACGGGGCTTGTCCCCGTGGTTATCATGACTTGCCTGAAATCCAAAGAAAAAGAACAACTTTGTAGAGGGCATTCCCAGGGATTTTCAAGCTTAATGGTTACAAAAAACAAGTCTCTAAGCGTTACACAGCCTTGCTTTATGCTGTATAGTTAATCATTACAATGACTTAGCTCGAACCGATCCCAATAGCAGGCCCAATAGCGACGACAATAGCCAGACCCCAATAGCCCCACAATAGCCAGGCCCTCAATAGTCAGCGCCCCAATAGCCGGTTCCTTACCCGATTGATAGTGCAGAAAGTCCTATAATTCTTGTATACAGGCCTCAACTACACCGCTGAGGGACGCTGTCGCAAGGCAAACACTCGTATCTGCCGCACCGTAATAAAGGCGCAAAGTGTCTTCCCCATAATCAGCAATCGCACCGCAGGGGAAGACAACATTATCCGTCCTGCCCCTGGTTTCATAATCAGCTTCCGGCGCCAAAAGGTGACTGTATGTTTTTCCTATAATTCGGCAAGGGTCTTTCAAATCAAGCAAAATAGCCCCCACATAATAATGAGCCCCATCACAGGGGGTTTGAACCCCGTGAACAATGACAAGCCAGCCCTTTTTTGTTTCTATAGGCGGAGTAGGTCCGATCTTGGTTAAATTCCAGATACTATATCCAGGATGCAAGAGTGGACGGTATTCGCCCCAATGTATTAAATCAGGAGAAGAAGACAGCCAGAGTGCACCCGGAGCCCCCGTCCCGGCTCCCGGGCGATCGATTTTGAAATATTTCCCATCGATTTTTCGCGGGAATAAGGATGCCCCCCTGTTCTGGGGAAGCGTAATAATTTCCAACGGCTCATATTTTTTAAAATCCTTTGTCATCCCAAGAACAGTACAAGGACCGCTGAAATTTTTGACCGCAACAGGCGTAAGTATATAGTAGATATCACCTACTTTAGTCATACGACAGTCAATGGTGTGACGACATACGATGTCGTAGGGGAAAGCTCTTCCCACCAAATCAATAAACGGCTCTTCCTTCAGGGTAAAGTTAACCCCATCAACACTTTCCGCCACCCTGGTTTCTCCACCGGTTTTGGTCCGAAAATCCCAAACCGAAACCAGCAATACGGTTTTATCATTATATTGGGCGGGAGCGGGATTGCGGACGTTCGCCAATCCCGGATAATCTTCGGGATGTATAAGAGGATTATCCGGATGCCTTTCAAAGAGCTTTGTAGCATCTTTACGCATGTTCAACCTCCTTTCTTACTAAAACAATGGGTTTTGTTAATCAACAGACGCAGGGCAAAGCGGTCGGAACCGCCTTTGCCTGCCAACACTTCTTCTTCTGTAAAGCGGGCAAGCAGCATCTCAGCCTTTTCTTTGCGCTTGCGATCGTAAGAGACATAGATCGTGCAGTCTTCGGCTTGGAATCCAGATGGGTAAGCGCAGTCACGTTCGTCGAGCATCAGTCCGCCCTCCCAGGTTTCCCCCTCGTTTCTTGACAGCCAGGCGGTCATGTGTGAGCGGCCGCGGAAAGCTTCTTCCGAAACCCATTCCATTGTTCCATGCTTGACCAGCAGCCAGTTGCCGGACTTCAGATTCATCAGCACCAGCCGGGAGCGGGCGTTGGGGATGCCGTTGACCCGCATCGGCGTCCAGCTCCGACCCCGGTCACGGGATTCGCATTCGAGAATGGAGCGCTTTTTTTCGCCCCCGTTGCCATAGCGGTTATAGATGACCAGCGTACCGTCCCGGCGTTCGGCAACCGTATATTCGTCGTAGTCCGGCGGATCATCGCCGTAGAGCGGGCCACCGAGTTCAAAGTTTTCTCCATGGTCGCGGGATATCAGAGGATGCGAAGGAAAACGCTCGCGTGATTCCTTGATACTGACATCGTCGCAGCGTATCCAGCAGCCGGTCGGGAATATCCATGTGCCGTCACGGAGGACGGTCGGCTGATTGAGCAGGTTCTGCTCATCAGCCAGTTTGCGCGGCGCGCTCCATCGCCGGTGCTCGTCATCGGGGTTGGCGCAGGTGATCGCCCAGAGCGAGGAGTGACGCTTTCGCAGTCCTTCCGGGTACTGATTGAACATCACCCACAGCACGCCGTCGGGCGCGGTCCAGACGACCACGTGGTCGGTTCGGATCGGCCCATCGCCGTCGGTATCGATCACCAGTTGGGGGGAAGTCCAGGTCTCGCCGTCATCGTCGCTGAAGACGACCATCCCGTAGTTCAGGTGTCCTTCACCGTCGCCGCCTCCGGAGAAACCGGCCCAGAGCCGCCCGCCGGGGGTTTTTGTGACCGTGGTGACATTGGCAAAACGCCTGTTCTCGTCGGAATAATGGGAACCGGGCTTGACATTAATTTTCGGAACGGGCTGCCTTGTACCGGCAACCTCGACATATTCCAGGCCTGCAGATTCGATCGTATCACTGCCTTGTTTTTTCATCGTTTTTTTCCTTTCTTGGGTTATCGAATAGAAAATGAATAGAGATTGCTTCGGCGCAGGCGGAAACGCAGCCGTACATTTTGTCCTTTCAAATCCGGCAGGGTGCTGTATTCACGCCATCGGACTGAGGCCTCAGTGGCATCTGTTTTCATGGGAAGGGCATGTTCCAGTTCATACCCCGGCAGGGCCTTTCCGTTCTCATCGCAAACCTCCACGCGCAGCTCTCCCTCCGAAGCGTTTGCATTGACTTGCAATGTGCCGCCGTTGCAAGAGAACGGACGTGTCAGCAGCTCGCCAATCCGGTTACCGGCCCGCAGCGAGACGAAGCCATCAAGTCGCAGGCGCGCCAGGAAGATAGCGGCGGCCGGCTGGTTGTGAAGCATATCCTCCGTGATCCCGGCCTGCGCATACCATTCCGGTGCCAGTTCATGGTGCTGATGATGGGTATAGCGAAACCCATTGTAGTAAAACCGCAGTTCGTCCCCATAACGCACCGGCACCGCCCCCATAACCATTCCATTGTCATAAACGTCCTCGTCCGTGATTGGCGCCGTGTCAATAAATGGGGTTGTCTCTTGCTCCTGCCATGTATCCAGATTCCGGCTGTGGGCGAGGAAGACGTATTGCGGACCGTCCCCGTTGCTGCCGCGCTCGACCCGGTCGCCGTGGTCCCACTCCCAGGTGTAAGGCCCGGTGGTAATCATCCGGGTCGGGAATCCCAGGTACATACCCTCGTATTCGCAAACGGGCATGGTGTAGATATCTGCTTTATACTCGGTGCCGCCAAACATCGCGCCGCCGTGCTGCTTTAAGGGGACGAACGTGTCACCGGCCCCGTCATCCCCTCCGGCCCAATCGGGAAGTTTGTTCAGAGCAACCGCGTCGTCAATCAGCGGCTGGCGGCGAGTTGGATCGGATTTGAGTCGCGCGATGTAGGCGGCAGCAATGCGCTGCCCCTGTGGATTCGGATACATGACCATTCGCGGCCCGTCCCAGTTCTCAAAATCGCTGCTGGTAAAAAGCCAGGCGGTGCGGCCCATGTGGTAGTCGGATGGCAACGGATAATCGGTTACACCCTGCTTCGGCTTGGTGATATTCAGCTTCGCGGTCAACAGGAATTGCCGGTTGCGTTTGTCGTATTCAAGATGGAACGTGTCGTCGGCCGGAATCGAGCCCTCCAGCCGACGCCAGGTCAACCCATCGGCCGAGACGATGCGGGTTAAATTCGGCGGCATAACACCTTTGAAGCGGCGGCCGGGGTCGGGATCGTGTGGATCGTGAACGATGCTGGGACCGTTATGCTTGAAATTCCGGCGAAACGATCCGTCGCCGTGCAGGTCATAGATATTGTTACGCCTGGAGCCTTCCCACTCGACCAGCCCAAGCTCCGGCTTTTCCCAATGGATGCCGTCAGCGGATTCAGCGTAGAGCGGCAGGCCATAAAAGCCGCCGTTGTACCACATTTTCCAGACCCGCGCGGTATCATCCCAAACCGGACTGGAGCACCAGGACCCTTCCCCGAGTCGTCCGGCCCGTCGGGAGGTGCGGGGGCAACCCTTTTCCCACGGCTGATCGGGGGAGAGCACCGGCTCACCGTGTTTGACCGGCTGATGCCATACCCGCTCCAGTTCTTTGATTTCCTGAATGCAGAGATCGTCCAGGAAAAGCGCTTTGCATCCTTTCTGCATGGACGCCATGTATTTTTCGTCTGTAACTTTTTCAGGGTAATTCATGTCCATTATTACCTTAATTGTAATTTTCTTGTTTTTTTGACAAAAAGTCTATGTTTTCTGGTTGCTGGTTGCTGGTAAAAAAACGGCAACATACCAGCAACAAACAACTACTTTTTCGGGCTAAGGTACACTTTTCTTTTCATTTTGTATTATTCAACAGCAAATACGAAGCCGCTGTATCCGGCGTCCTCGTCACATGGCTCGATCACATTGAATAAATGCGTGGGCCGGCCGTCGCGCCATAGCAAGTTTGGTTCTTCCAATCGCTGCCGGCGCTCCCAGAGATCGGCGAGCAGTCCCAAACCGTCCAGCCTTGTGCCTTCAGGTCGAGAATTCGACCACACGGCTTCAAAGCACTATAAAAATTGGTACCGCTATTCATCTCTAAGCCATTTTTTAAAAACATATTGTAATCTCGACTTTGTTTATGAGATTTTCAGATTATTCTTCTACTCACACAGCTCATGTGAAACAGCCTCGCCCTTATGTAATTGCGGATAGCAGCTGGCTCGGCGATATTCCGGCAGTTTGCCGAAATCAAGTTCGATGACGGCGATCCCGGCTATTTTGTCCGGTGACTGCTCGGGAAGGTTCTTAAGGATTATCCGGTGGCCCTCCTGTTCGAACTCAATCTTGGTGTTATCATGGACCAGTCTGACTTCTTGCAGAGGGGACATGAAACCGCCAATGGGCAGCACTCCGCCGTCGGGCCAGATCCAGTTCCAGAGATACACCTTTTCCCCGCCGGCTGAAACACCGCAGATGCCGGTTGGCCGGTTATAATGCATCGCTTTAGTCTTCTGTCCGTAAACAGCCTTGCCGTTTTGTTTCAGCCACTTGCCGACGGTGGTGAGTGGTTCTATCGCCTCTGTGGGCACCGAGCCATCGGGGGTCGGACCGATATTCAGCAGCAGGTTACCGCCTCCCCTCGTAGCAGTATGAAGCATTCTGATTATCCGCTGGGCGTTATAACTGTAAGGGGCTGCCTGCTCTGAATCCAGATATCCCCAACTGATGTCGTTGAAAGTCATGCAGGCTTCCCAATCCCGCTCCTCAGCAATAATGCTGCCTTCCGGCGTGCCGAAATCCTCATCCAGACGACTGCGGTTGTTAATAATGATATGGGGTTGAAGCTCTCTAACCATCTGATTGCGCTGCAGAGATTTCCAGCCTTCCCACGACTCCATGGGCCGGGGCACATCATACCAGAGAATATCGATTTTGCCATATTGGGTCATCAATTCACGATTCAGGTCGCGAATATAGTTTGTGAACCTTTCCCGGGCTTTTTGATCGAAAGCACACATCCAGGCGTCGGGATGATGCCAATCCATCAAAGAGGAATAAAAACCGATCCTCAGATCGAACTCCCGGCATGCTTCGACGAACTCCCGCACCAAATCCCGTTTAGGGCCATAATTGACACTGTTATAGGGGTTGGCCTTGGAATCCCAGAGGCTGAAGCCTTCATGATGCCGGGTGGTCATGACCATGTATTTCATACCGGCTTTTGAGGCAAGTTCCGCCCATTCCCTGGGTGCGCCGGGTTTCGGACTAAAGTTGTCCGCCAGTTTCTCATACTCCTCAATCTCGTAATTCTCTACCGCCATTGCCCATTCATGGCGGGCCGGCTGCGAGTAGAGTCCATAGTGGACGAACATTCCGAACCTCGCTTCCCGCCACCATTGCATCCGCTGATCACGGGACGCTGCAGTCATTTTTTCATACTCCGGCTTGCTTAACAACTCAGTCATTTTGTTTCTCCTTAAGAGCCTTTCGCACAATAATTCTCCAACCATTGGATCGGACATCTTCATGAGCAAGGCGGCTCATTCCCCTTACTCATATGCAACTCATTCCAAACTATTCTAAATTTACATGATTTTCGCTCGTGATACAAAAAAAACTCAGCAAATATTTGCCTGTTTATGGTAAATCCTCAAGCTTCCCGAACATGATGCGGTCTGAGCTGCCGCCATGATCGCTCTGAGTCACCGTCAGCCATATCGCGCCCGCGTGCTCGTGAAAGGTCGGATACTGGAACGAGTTCGCCGACTCAAAACGATATTTACGCTGCCACGACTTGCCGTCCACCGACACGTCGATGTTAAACACGCTGCGGCCGCAATCCTCGATGCGCGTTTTCTCCTGCCATCCGAGATAATAGACGCCGCCGAACCGGTTAAAAGTGGGTTTGGAACTTTCACCGTTGGCGACGAAGGGCCGTTCACGGCCCTCGCTCCAGTTCCGGCCGTCGGGGCTGGTAGTGAAAAAGTAGTTGCCCGTCCCGGCGCTGCTGCGGCAGATAGCCATCCATGTGCCGTCGGGGAGCCGGTTGACGGCCGATTCGCTCAGCTCAGCGGACTGCGGTTCATTATAGTGGCCAAGCACCTCGAAAGTGGAGTAGTCGTCGTGCAGCAAAGCCAGGGCGTTCTGCCGGCCCGGAAAGTTGTTCAAGGCCACGTAGGTCTTGCCGTCGAAGACTTTGAAAGAGTCAAAGATGTAGAGTCCCTTATTGCAGGCCGG
>PUNP01000703.1 GCA_003551785.1 Candidatus Brocadiaceae bacterium
AACTCACTGATAAATTGAATTGCCACTTACTGGTGGGCGCTCTTGATTTAAAAACCGATGGTTCTCTTGAGGGCCGGACGTCGAACAGTGCTTTCTTGTTTAACCCGGAAGGTGAAATAATTGGCAGCTATGATAAGATGAACCTCGTTCCGTTCGGAGAATATACACCCTTAAGAGGGGTATGGCCCTCTCCTGTGCGCCGGATGCTCGACAGCTTTGCTATTGCACAATCCGTTCCGGGGGATGAACCGGTAGTTTTTCAGAAACCTCTGACTTTTGCTGCATCTATTTGCTATGACAACGTATTCAGCCCTCTGATGCGTAAATTCAGAAGAAAAGGGGCTGATGTTTTGATAAATATCTCCAATGAAGGTTGGTATCCCATCAAGGGGGAACTTGAGCAGCATCTTGCCCTTGCAGTATTCAGGGCGGTCGAAACCCGAACGACGGTGGTGCGTGCTACGAACACCGGCATCTCCTGTTTTATTGATCCTGAAGGGAGGCTGTATGGAATAGTCGAAAAGAAAGTTGAGGGACAAAATCGCTATCGTGAGGTTGAAGGCAGTTTGGCAAAGACTGTTTTTACGACTGATAATGTTCCTTTTTATGCGCGGTATGGTGATTGGTTCGCCATGGTATGCCTTTTGGCGGCCATTATTGCCGTTTTCCAAAGAAGCGGAAGGGAGATTGCGCATCTCATAATGAAAAAAATGAGCTAAGTATTCACCGATTTGCCATAACTCATTGCTGCCGGCACATAAAAGCTATGGATGCCGATAAGTATTTTTGACTTGCATTTTTTCTTATTTTCATTTGAATATTTCCACTTTTTAAGTTATTATAGCTCATTTGCTAATTAAAAGTGCTGTTTTACGGTTTAACTTTTTAAAATATGGAGAGAATAATGCAGAAGTTTCAGTTTAATGCCCAACCCCGAATAATTCCCGCGCTTGATCCTGAATTTCGCCCCGCGGTACTTGCGAACATAAATTTCAAAAAAGCAGTTGAAGAATCCGGTGGTGGCGTACCCCTGAAAATAGCTTTAGAGCGAGGCGATAGCCTGATATCAACGTATGAAACATCTGTTTTTGATGCAGAACAGGGTGGAAGCCTCGCTGAGGCGAACCTTTTTTATGTCGAGAGGTTGGTTAAAACGCTTTTGTGGGCTTATGGTGGCTGGCATATCATTATAGGCGGGCCGCGTTATATCGGGGATTATGTTTCCGAAATTTACTCAAAAGGCGGGCTTCGTGAGTTTGATGCTGAGTTTATGTCGAAAGTTTATGAAACTAATTTCACCGTTGAAGTGACCGAACCCGACAAGGTGCCCGAGCAAAAAGAACAATCCCAGTCAATAGGGCGCCATCTGGATGGATGCCGGATCGGTTTTGATGCAGGTGGCAGTGACCGAAAAGTTTCTGCTGTTATTGATGGAGAACCTGTTTTTAGTGAAGAAGTTGTTTGGCATCCCAAAGTTACTGAAGACCCGGACTATCATTACGATGAAATTATGACTGCAATGAAATCCGCTGCCGCGCATCTGCCCAAAGTCGATGCGATAGGGGTCAGTGCGGCCGGCATCTATATAAATAACCGTGTAATGGCCGCATCGCTTTTCGTTAAAGTCCCTGACGGTTTGTTTGAAAAGAAAGTGAAAGACATGTTTTTAAACATAGCTCAGGACATGGGGAATGTACCTATAGAAGTTTCTAATGACGGCGATGTTACCGCTTTAGCCGGTGCTATGGACCTGGATGATACAAATGTTTTCGGGTTGGCTATGGGAACCAGCGAGGCCGGCGGATACGTTGATAGTCATGGCAATATTACAGGCACTCTTAATGAACTTGCTTTCATGCCTGTTGATTTTCAACCGAACGGGGCAGTTCACGAATGGTCGGGAGACTATGGTTGTGGTGCAAAATATTTTTCTCAGGACTCCGTTATCAAATTGGCACCTGCTGCCGGAATAGAACTGGATGATTCTCTTACACCCGCTGAAAAGCTGAAAGAGGTGCAGGCACTTCTTAGTGATGGACACTCCGGGGCCGTTAAGATTTTTGAATCTATCGGAGTTTACCTTGGCTATGCAATCGCGTTATATTCCGATTTCTATGATATAAAGCATATTCTGATTCTGGGAAGGGTCACTTCCGGCGATGGTGGCGGATTGATAAAGGATAATGCAGAAAAAGTTCTACAGAGCGAATTCCCTGAACTTCATGATAAAATTACACTGCACCTCCCCGATGAGTCCAGCAGGAGAGTTGGACAGTCTATTGCAGCTGCAAGTTTACCGAAAATTAGTTGATTTTTTGGGAAATCATGGATATGAAATTAAATAATCAAGATGCTGAAGTTTTTATACCGGACGGTAAAGATTTATCCGAAGCTTTTGAAAGAACGACTCATATGGCAATAGCAGCGCACCAGGATGATATTGAGATAATGGCGTATGATGGTGTACTGAAATGCTTTGGGGAAGCAGATAAATGGTTCTTTGGGGTCGTGTCAACAGATGGAGCCGGGAGTCCCCGTGACAGCATTTATGCGAATTATACCGATGAACAAATGCGTGAGGTCCGGAGAATTGAGCAGAAGAAGGCGGCTTCCATAGGAGAGTATAGTGCAGTTGCACTTTTAGATTATCCGAGCTCTGAGGTGAAAGAGCCTGAGGGGCCTGATTTTATTGATGATCTGAAGGCTATCATCTCTAACGCACGCCCGGATACAATATATGTACATAATCCTGCAGATAAACATGATACGCATGTAGCGGTTGCTATCAGAACCATCAAAGCGATACGGGAGCTCCCGCCAGAATTCAAACCAAGTCGTTTATACGGGTGCGAAGTGTGGCGGGCATTGGATTGGGTTAACGATCAAGAGAAAGTTATCTTTGACGTAGCTGACCATCCCAATTTATCTGCTTCTCTACTGGGAGTTTATGATTCACAAATTTGCGGTGGAGCCCGATACGATTTGGCGGCCGTTGGACGTAGAAGAGCTAATGCTACTTTTGCTGAATCTCATGACACTGATGCTACCGATGCGGCAATTTATGCGGTCGATCTGACTCCGCTTATTGATGACCCTGAAATGGCTATTGACAGTTTCATCGTCGGTTTTATCGACCGTTTTAAAAAGGACGTATTGAGTAATATTAACAAGTTGTGCTGAATGGAAAATCCAACGCCATATGATCCGGAAGCTGATACTATAGTTGCAGTGTCCACTGCGCAAGGCAGTGGATTACGGGCAATAATTCGGCTCAGTGGAACGCATGCTGTTGAGGTTGTGGAGTCCTTGTTTATTCCGTGCTCAGATATTGATTTATCACATGGATTCAGAGTTTTTGCAGGGCGGCTTCAATTACAAGTATTATCTTCTCATTCTGAAAAGTTGGGTGTCCCCGCCCTTGTATACGTTATGCGTGCACCATTTTCCTATACGTGTGAAGATGTAGTGGAATTGCATGTTCCCGGTTCACCTGCGCTTGTGGATATGTTGCTGGAGGCTTTAATGGAAGCGGGTAAGGAGCGTGTCAGGGCTGCACGTGCCGGTGAGTTTACTGAAAGGGCCTTCTTAAATGGGCGTATAGACCTTGCGCAGGCCGAGGCTGTGATGGCGGTTATTACTGCACGGAATAAATCGGAATTGTTGGCGGCAAATTTAAGGTTGGGCGGGGCGGTATCCCAGCTAATAAATACAACTCAAAAGGAACTGACAGAACTTCGTGCTGCTATTGAAGCAGCCCTGGACTTTGATGTCCAAGGAATTGAAATTATCTCCGTTTGCGATTTTTTAGATAAATGTGCTTATTTGCGCGCTAAACTCGAATCTGAGATAGCTGTTGACACAGAAAAAGTTTTAAGTGATGATAATATAAGGCTGGTTTTCTGCGGGCCCCCTAATGCCGGTAAATCCAGTTTATTGAATTATCTTACCGGGGTTGAGAATGCTATTGTTCATAATACCGCAGGGACGACTCGTGATCCGGTAAAGGCGGAGGTGGATATAGCTGGTATCGATTTTACACTCTTTGATACGGCAGGTATCGAAAATTTGCTTTATGATGAGAGTGGGGGGGGATCTGGAAAAGATATTGACTCCCTTGCAATAAAATATTCCAGAAATATGCTCGAGACCGCCCACCTTATTTTGCTTGTGTTTGATGCTTCTGTGCCGATACCCGAAAGCTGGTGTTCGTTCAGCAAATTTCCCTTTGATAAGGAACGTGTAATATCCGTATTCAACAAAGCTGATTTGCCAGAAAAGGCTTCGGAAGACGTTGTTAAAAAGTATGTTAAAGATATTGTCAGAGTATCGGCACTTACCGGAGAGGGAATAGATATGCTGAAAGATACCGTTTCCCATCTGGTCACAGAAGGAGGAATAGACTTATCTGCGGCCGACTGTTTATTAAACCTGCGCCAGCGCAATGCCGTAAAAAGTGCTTTAGCGAGTATAAAGGATGCCGAAAATGCCGTAGAAGGCGGCTTGGGGTATGAGTTTGCCGCTTTGCATTTAAGAGAAGCTGCTGATGCATTAGGTCAGGTGACAGAAGGTATTAGCGGTCAGGATATTCTTGATTCAATTTTCAACACCTTTTGCATCGGTAAATGATGAGTCAGGTTCAATGAAAGTTTAAAATAACTAATAGCTAAGCTAAAGAGGTATCATTTATGAAAATATCATTTTGGGGTGCGGCCAGGAATACTACAGGTTCACTGCATCGCTTGACTGTCGGCGATTATAATGTCATTTTAGATTGCGGATTAAACCAGGGAAAAAGGAAAGAAGCCTTTGAAATGAACCGTAATTTACCATTTGATGGCACGGATATTGATGCCTGCGTGCTCAGCCATGCACATATTGATCACAGCGGTAACTTGCCGAGCTTGGTCAAAAGCGGCTTCGGAGGCAAAATATATGCTACGAGTGCTACATGCGATTTGTGCGATATTATGCTGAAAGATTCCGCCTACCTTCAAACAAAAGACGTAGAGTATGTAAACAAAAAGCGGGTCAGGGATGGTAAAAATCCGTTTGAGCCTTTATATGAGGCGCAAGATGTAGAGAAAACTTTGCCTTTATTTTCCGCTGTGCCTTATGAAAATCCTATTGAAATAGCTCCCGGCCTGAAAATTATTTTTCACGATGCCGGGCATATTCTGGGATCGGCGCTTGTAGAAATCGAGTATGGGGATAATGAAAAGAAAAAGCGGTTATTATTTACCGGAGATATGGGAAGGAAAAACATGCCCATTCTTAGGGATCCGGTAATCGTCAGAGGAGTGGACTACCTGATTACCGAGAGTACTTATGGTAACAGAGTGCACCCACCAGAGGAGGATGTTAAAGATAAACTGGCAAGTGTCTGTGATAAAATAGTGCAAAGGAATTCCCGCCTTATTATCCCAGCGTTTAGCGTAGGGCGAACACAGCAAGTGTTGTATTTTTTAAATAGGCTCTATAACGAAGACCGCCTTGGCGAGATTCCCGTTTATGTCGACAGTCCGCTTTCTACTAAAGCAACGAAGGTTTATGAAAGCCACGATGAGTGTTATGATCATGCAATGCTCCAGGATATCAGGGATAACAATAACCCCTTCACTCTTGATCATGTCACTTACGTAACGGATACTGCCCATTCAAAGGAATTGAATAGTATCGTGGGGCCTGTAATTATCATATCCGCTTCTGGAATGTGTGAAGGTGGGAGAATTCAGCATCACCTGAAGAATAGTGTAGGTGATGATAACAACATCATACTTATTGTCGGTTACCAGGCGGAAAATACTCTTGGAAGGCGAATATTGAATCAAGAGAGCCCCATAAAAATATTTGGGGAAAAATACGATTTAAATGCGGAAGTTCATAGCGTACAAGCTTTAAGTGCTCATGCTGATAGTAATGAAATGCTTGATTATTTTGCTGGGATGGGGACGGAAAAAGTAAAGTGTGCCTTTATCGTACATGGCGAGCCGGATCAGCAGGAACCGTTTTCCCAAAAATTACAAAAGGCCGGCGTTGAGAAAGTTCTGATTCCGGAGAGAGGGCAGACGTTCGATATATAGATAGTCCGATACCAGATCGAACACAGGGACGTAAAATTGGCTATATAAGCGCTATTTTACCGAGCCTTTACGTTCAAATCAGCTCCGGGGTTCCAATTATGAGGGTGAGCTATACAATGTCATTCGACAGGGACGGGGCGCCCCGACGCTGCCGCTTATCATTATCGTATAGAAGAATAAAGCATATCTTCCTCAGCAATACCTTAGAACCTGAAAACACCCCTTAAAACGCGTTTAAGGATTTCACAGAAACATCATATATGTAATAAAGCATCATATACTCCATATGCCGCCTGCAAGTATGCATAACTCCCCGTAGATTATCAATGCGTGTAAATAGACACAAAATATTTTATTTGAATTGGTGACACCATTTCATTCAATTCCTCTCCTCATTTGTATCTTCACGATGGCTATTTTCTTCAATCTCATTTTTTAGTTTCTTCAAGACTGAATCAATTTCATCGGTTTCCAGTTCTCTATCCATTGCAACGGAATTGAGGAACTCCGCCAGTTCAATAGCTACAGTTTCGATTTCAGCTTCAATGAGTTTTCGAACGCAATCGAGGCCTTCTTGCAGCAGAATTATATCATCGTCAATTTCATCTTCGAACCAGTCTGCAAATTGATCGATTATCTTGTCGTATTCTTCCAATGCGATGTGAACTGAGATGATTTTTTTTCTGCTAAGTTCAGCGTATTCATCTAAAGAGACAAGTTCAGAGTAAACTTCCTTTGCTCTCGAAAACTTTTTCACAGTGAATAGCTTATCGGCAAGTAAAAATTTGAGTTCTGTTGCTTGCTTGAGTAATTCTTCACCGTTTTCATAAACTTCGCTTTCTTCGATAGCGAAATCAATAATAGAAATCGCTTCATCAAAAAAGCTATTTTCAATCAGAGCTTTACCGATTGTGAGCGTCCGATCGGGATTGGATTTTGCGAGGGCGGTGAGGGCTCTTAAAGCTTGATCACGAACTCTTCTGCTCTCATCTTGCAGGGCCTGGCGCAGGGCTGGGAAGGATGCCGGTTGGACGAATTGAGCTAATGTAGTGGCGCAAATTTCTCTAACCAGTGGGCTGGGGTCATTTTGCAGCAGTTCAATTATATCCGGCAAAGCACTTTTAGCATCCTGTTTCCTCAGGCTTTCTACTGCAAACCAGCGCACATTCGCTTCGTCATCTTTTAGAGCATTTCTGAGGGCGGCAATAGAGCTTTCTTTCGTGCTTTTACTTAGTGCGTTTGCTGCTGCCTCACGCACCCTTGGAGTTGAATGTCTTATCAACTCTTCAAGTTTACCAACGATTTTCTCCGAAGGCGGTTCTTTAATTGCGGATATGGCGTCGCGAATTACTGCAGCAGGCTGCTGCTGGTCAAGAGCCTCAATCAAAAGGTCATTTCTATGTCTGCCTTCAAGCTTATCCAGTATCCGGGCAATATATTTAACGATTTCGGTATCAGAACTTCTGAAAATGTTGCGTAGTTTAATATACAATTCTCTGTTGTCCAGGTTGATTTCAGACAAATCATCCTTAGACATATTGCTGACAGAAAAAGCAGCGAACTCCATTACCCGGGTCTTATCACTGTCAAGGTACCCAAATAAATCCTTAGCATTACGTCGTTTGTCCGACATGGCAAGCGCGGCTAATTCTCCCAATTCCCTTTCTACATCCCTGACACGATGTCTGAGCGCATTTAAGCTAACTTGTGTGGCGCGCAATCGTTCTTCCAGAATTTCCGCCCGGCTTCTGTGTCTGTTTATATGCCAAAACTCCTTCCATTCTTCAACGGAAGGCGGTAAGTCCCGATCCCATATCTTCCGAAGTGATTCCCAAGCTGTTTCTTTAACGGAGGCGTTTTCATTATCAAGTCCGTCAATCAGTATTGGAGTGGCTTTGACAAAGAGTCCTTTGCCGAATGTTTCATAGATGGCTTGAAGATCATCAGCTGCCAGGTCGGCAGCCTCGATATATTCGATTACAGCCTCAATTTCATGTGGTTTACTGAAATTGGAAAGAGCATCGGCGGCGGCAGTGCGAACCTGACTGTGGGGATCCGACAAGGCGTTTAAGACGTAATCAAAACACCGTCTATCCGCACGGAAGGCTATAGCATTAATTATATCGACTTTGATTTCCGGATCGGCAGGACCTGTCAATTTTTCTTTAAGTACATCCAGTGAATGTTTATCTCCCATGGATAGCAGTTCTATAGCGGCTCTTTCTCGTATCTGACGATCATCAGCGGAAAGCATTCTTAAAACTTCGGCCCTGCGTGCCATCTGGGCCTGGTGGAAATCATCATCTGCATCTGTCCAGTGAGCACTTGCTTTTTCATTTTGGTGCAAATTTGACAAAGAACGGCAACCAGCGGAATGTATGGAAAAAATAAGGGGAATTAAAAAATAAATCAGGCGTTTTTTTGAAATGAACTCCATGGAAAATCACCCCCAGTTAACGGTATATCATGCAGATCAGCGGAGAGTCACAAAATCGGAAACATGGCGGAGAGGGGGGGATTCGAACCCCCGGAGGAGCGTGTTTGCCCCTCAACGATTTAGCAAACCGTCGCTTTCGGCCACTCAGCCACCTCTCCGTTTCACATGGTATGTGTTAGAATATATCAAAAAAAAGCCAACGTAGAGTTGTGCTTTTCAATTGAAATATAACTATCGAAGTATACCAGAAATTATCTCTTTTGTCAAATAGCGTGCCCCCGTCATTTCGATAAGTTACTGTAATGAAGGATGATAGGTTGTTTCTACACTGTTGTCATACCCGATAATCGCAACTTGACTATCAATTATATCTTTATCGGGTGTGAATGGGGTCATATTGACAAGCATTTTTCGTTTTTGCCGATACTTTGATAAAGGGCATTTCCCGGAATAAAAAAGTTACAATTTAAAGAATATACTGCATTAAATCCTGGTCCGCAGCCAGATCACTCAGTTGGTTATCAACATATTCCTTATCGACGGATACTTTACCGCCTTTCATTTCCGGAGCGTGGAAGCTTACTTCCTCAAGCAGTCTTTCCATAATGGTCTGGAGGCGTCGG
This sequence comes from Candidatus Brocadiaceae bacterium, assembly GCA_003551785.1. Next base: position 9,141 of record PUNP01000703.1, read on the forward strand.
GCACCGATACTTTCGAGGTTTTGATTGATTTTTTCTGCTATCTCAGCGAGGCGCTCTATTGCTTCTTCATTGAAATCAACCTTAACACCTTCGGTTTTTAGCAGAGCAACATACTGTTTGATCAGTGCATTTTTGGGTTCGATTAAAATGCGCTGGAAGTCAGCTTTGGTCAATTGATCGAGTTCCACTCTGATGGGGAAACGACCTTGCAGTTCCGGAATGAGGTCACTGGGTTTAGCTACGTTGAATGCTCCGGCGGCGATGAAAAGGATATGGTCGGTCTGTACCATACCGTACCGTGTCGGGACGGTGGAGCCTTCGACAATAGGGAGCAGGTCACGCTGTACACCTTGGCGGCTGACACCGGGCCCCTGGTTTTTCTGGTCCTGTCCCGCCACTTTATCTATTTCATCGATAAAGATTATACCGCTTTCTTCGCATCGTTGAACAGCCTCACTGTGGAGGCGTTCTTTGTCGATAAGTCTTTCCGTTTCTTGCTGTATGAGCACTTTTCGGGCATTTTGCACGCTCATTCGTCTTGTTTCAGATCGCGTCGGCATCATTTGCTCGAAAAGCTCCTGCATATCCACTCCCATTTCTTCACCGGTCGATATCATTCCCTGCACTACAGGTTTATCGACTATTTCGATTTCTACAGTTCGTTCTTCCATTTTTCCCGCTTGCAGCATATTCCGCAAGCGTTCTCTGGCTCGTTTTTTTTGCTCACGTTTCTCCAACGGGTCAATATCGCTACCGGAAGCCGGCAGGTTTTCATCCGGCTCATAGAGGCAATCCAGGAGGCGTTCTTCAGCATTATCTTCCGCCTGCGGCCTGACTTCTTCGGCCAATTCTCTCCGAACCATTTTAGATGCGTATTCGACCAAATCCCTGATCATGCTTTCTACATCTCTTCCGTGGTAGCCGACCTCGGTATATTTCGAGGCTTCCACTTTGAGGAAAGGGGCGTTTGCAAGCCCGGCCAGCCGGCGAGCAATTTCAGTTTTACCGACGCCGGTAGGGCCAATCATTATGATGTTTTTCGGCATAATTTCACGGCACATCTCAGGGTCGGTCTGGCGTCTGCGCCAACGGTTGCGTAATGCTATTGCTACTGAGCGCTTCGCATCCTTCTGGCCGACGATGTATTTGTCCAGTTCTTCAACGATACGTACAGGCGTAAGTTGACTCTCTTTTATAGAGTTTCTACGTTTATGTTTTGATTCGAGTATATGCATATATCAGCAGCTATTGAAAGTGATTTAGTGACAATTTCTTCAGCACTCAGATCGTCAGTGTTTTGAACTAAGGCTCGGGCGGCGGCTGTGGCATATGCACCACCGGAACCTATGCCGACAACACCGTCGTCGGGGTCTATGACTTCGCCACTCCCGCTAATTAACAAGGTGTTGTCTTTATCACAGCAGACCATAAGGCTTTCCAGCGGGCGCAGCATTTTATCCGT
>PUNP01001016.1 GCA_003551785.1 Candidatus Brocadiaceae bacterium
ACTTACTGATGATTTAGGCTTTTCGCCTCTCCATTACGCTGCTTTTGGCAACAGTACCGATTGTTTAGAAAAATTAATCGAACTACCGTCGTTAGACTTGGATACAAAAGCTAAAATGGGGCATACTCCGCTACATCTGGCTGCTGAAAAAGGGAATTATGCCGTTGTAAAACTGCTCATAGAGCATGGGGCCAGTACTGATGTTAAAACGGAACATAATATGACTCCGGCTGCCCTGGCACGGCAAAGAGGACAATATAAAATTAGCGATTTATTAGAAGGTGAAAAATGAATAATAATGCAAAAATTAAGCGAGTTGGTGTCTTAACCGGTGGCGGCGATTGCCCCGGACTTAATGCCGTCATCCGCGCAGTGGTTAAATCCGGAATTCAGGACCACGGTGTAGAATTTTACGGTATCGCTGATGGGTATGATGGATTGGTAACCGGAAATATTTCCCCTCTGTCCTGGGATGATGTCAGCGGCATCCTGACCCTCGGCGGAACGATCCTGGGCTCTTCTAATAAAGCCAACCCCTTCGCCTATTACCCGCCCGACCAAAAGGATAAAAAACCACAGGATATGTCTGATACCTGCATGGAGAATGTCGATAAACACCAACTCGACGCTATCGTTTGTATCGGGGGCGACGGCACGCTCAGCATTGCAGATCGCCTCAATAAAATGGGAATACCCACCGTCGGAGTGCCTAAGACCATTGATAATGATGTTTGTGAAACTGATGTCACTTTCGGATTTGACACTGCGGTGCAAATCGTAGCCGATGCCGTTGACCGGCTCCATACTACCGCCCAGTCACATCAGCGGGTTATGGTAGTGGAAACCATGGGGCGGTATGTAGGTTGGCTGGCGCTGATGGGCGGACTCGCCGGAGGCGGAGATGTTATCCTGATACCTGAAATACCGTATGATTTCAATACCGTCTGCGATTTCCTTGCGGAAAGAGCAAATACAGGGCGCAGGTTCAGTATTGTCGTCGTAGCTGAAGGTGTAAAAACGCCTGCCGGCAGCTATATTGAGCGTGATCAGGTAAAAGAGAGCCATGATCCGCGACGGTTGGGAGGCATTGGAACTTATCTTGCATCTGAAATTGAAGATGCTATCCGCGTTGAAGCCCGCTCGACCGTCCTCGGACACCTTCAGAGAGGCGGAACACCGACCGCTAGGGACAGAGTGTTGGCTACACAGTTCGGACACCACGCTATGTCGGCCGTTGCACGTGGAAACTTCGGCGTGATGGCCGCCCTCAAAGGAACCGAGATAACGAGCGTCGCACTCGAAAAAGTCGCTGAAAAACAGCGCAGCATCAATCCGAATGAACAAATTGTTAAAACGGCTAAAGCCGTAGGAACTTGCCTGGGAGATATTGATGATTAATAATGAGAGAATCCCCGTTATTGGCGATGTCGATATTATTGTTGTCGGCGGCACAACCGCCGGCGTGGCCATCGCTTGCGCAGCCGCACATAAACATTCAAAAGTATTCCTTGCTACCAGCGAAACTTACCTCGGCGAGGATATTTGTGCCTTAGGCCGATACTGGTTCGATGAAAACGATTGTGAGGTTTCCCCATTACTTAAGAAGATATTGGCCGATGAAAACGGGGATCTCCATTCACCAGTTAAACCGTTAAGTGTAAAACTCAACCTGGATACCGCATTGTTGAACTCGGGAGCTTACTTCTTGTTCGATTCTCATCCTTCCGACCTGCTATTAGATGAGAATGGCGCCGCCTCCGGCGCTGTATTTACCGGTAAGTCCGGCCCCTTTGCTGTCAAAAGCAAGTACGTAGTCGACGCCACGCTCATGGCGAAATTAGCGCGTTCCGCCGGCTTGCCTTTCACCCACTGGGATGGTGGAAAACTGACTTTCAAAAAAATTGCGGCGGGCAATTTGACAGCGAAACATGCCTGTGATCAAAAACGTATTCTGCCCGGTGTTCTGGTCGATGAGTCCATAGAGGATTCCGGTGGTTTACAGGCCGCTGAATACAGCAAAGATATCTACCTTCAGGCATGGAACCCCGCCGAATTAAACAGAGCGGAACAATTGATGAGAGATGCGACCTGGAACCCCGGTCAATTATGGGCATCAGACATGTCCGCCGTCGTGCCGCCTGTTCACATTGACGGCGCCGGCCTCAAGGATTTAGTGAGTATTGGCGGTGTACAGCCGGATACTTTTCAGACGTCAGTTGAACGCTTTTATGTTTCAGGGCCCTGTGCCGCCGTTCCCAGGAATACCGCTTCTCAGCTCATGACCCCCCAATTCTGCATACCTGCGGGCAATATTCTTGGAAAATATCTTTCCAAAATGGTTCATCAAATACCTGATGAACAGAATCAGAACACCCTTATCTCTCCGAAAAATACCCAGCATACTCTGGAATATAATGTTTCTGAACCGGTCTCCGGCAGCAGGTTCGAGCGAGATTGCTCCGAATCACTGCCGGCGCCCGCCGGTCTCAACCTCCCCACACTCGGCACATTTGATGTCGTTGTTGCCGGCGGAGGCACGGGAGGCGCTCCCGCCGCCATTTCCGCTGCGCGTAAAGGCGCCAATGTACTGCTGCTGGAATCGCTGTCCGGGTTGGGAGGTGTCGGGACGCTCGGTCTCATAGGCAAATATTATCACGGCTACCGTGAAGGATTCACCGCTGAGATGACAGAGGGCATGCAGAAAATGGCCTCTGAGGCCGGTATGGAAGACTTCGACCCCGCTTCGTGGAAAATCGAACATAAATCGGAATGGCTCCGAAAAAACATTAAAGATGCCGGCGGGCAAATATGGTATAACTCAAAGGCTACCGGAGCACTGCTGAGAAATAAACGTCTGCAAGGCGTCATAGTCAATACGCCGTGGGGCCGCGGTGTGATTGAAGCCAAAATCGTTATCGACGCAACAGGCAATGCTGATATCGCCTCTGCCGCAGGTGCTGAGTGTAAAATCGTAAGCGAAGACGACCTCGCCGTACAAGGAAGCGGGCTCCCCCCCCGACCTCTTGATCGTGCATACTTCAACACCGATTATACTTTCATCGATGACAACGACCAGGTGGATATTACAAGGGCATTCCTGGCTGCACGACGTAAATATAATGGACAGTTTGACCTCGCCCAAATTCCGGACACCCGCGAACGTCGCCAGATCGTGGGGGATGTCACACTCACCCCCTATGATGTCTATACCTCAACTAACTGGCGGGATGCCATTTGTTTGAGCAGAAGCAATTTTGACAGCCACGGCTTTACCGTCCACCCGCTTTTCTTCATTCAGCCGCCCGACAGAACAAGTTTTGATGTGTGGGTGCCTTTACGCGCCCTGTTGCCAAAAGGGTATGAAGGCTTACTCGTCACCGGCCTGTCCCTGAGCGCCCACCGCGACGTCATGCCGGTGCTGAGAATGCAGCCGGATGTGCAGAACCATGCCTATGCCGCCGGAGCGGCGGCCGCCATGGCTGTAAAAGCTGATACTCCTCTCCGTGATATCGACATCCATCAACTGCAATTGCTTTTGGTCGATAAAGGTATTTTGCCGCAGCATGTGTTCATTTCCAAAGAGAATGAAGGGATGCCGGCCCCCCCATCGACAATACAAGCCGCGGCCCGGGGAGAATTGCACCATCATTCTGAATTGTCCATTTTAATGCAGAACCCGGATCGCTCAATACCACTTATCCGTAAAAGGCTTGTCACTGAAAATGATGCGGAAAAAAGGGTGCTCTGTGCGAAACTGCTGGCCTTCATGGGCGATGAAACCGGTGAAGATATACTCATCGAAACGGTCGATTCGCAAGCCTGGGACCAAGGCTGGAACTATCGGGGAATGGGCCAGTTCGGTCGCAGCATGAGTTTTGTTGATGACTGCATCGTCGCCCTGGCGCGGATTAAATCCCGAACGGCCAATGAGGTATTGCTCAATAAAGCGGCTGAGCTCAGTCAGGAACATGAGTTCTCCCATTTCCGGGCAGTCTCGCTGTATGCTGAATCTGTGAAAAGCGAAAGTTGGGCGGAACTGCTCGCCGAGTTGTTAAACAAAGATGACATGTCAGGACATGCGATTCTTGCCTTCCGTGATGCATTAGCCCATATACCTGAAAGCGGCACGGATAACACAACCAGAAACGCTGCATTGCGCGAGCTTTACCTCGCCAGAGCCTTGTATCTTTGTGGTGACCTGGATGGAACGGCGAAGCAAATACTTCAAAGTTACAGTAAGGATGTGCGGGGGCACTTTGCAAGGTATGCGGACAATCTGCTGCGAAAGTAATCCTCCTACCTGGGAATTGGCCGAAAAGGCAATAATAAGCAAATGGAAACGTAAGGTTCGTGCGTCCCGAAGACAATGGGCCGCCGGATAAAATAAGAACCCATATATTGAAGAGGATACCGATATTTATGCTGACACCCGCGATCCGTATAAGCGTGCATGGATAAGGTGGGAGCGGGATCCGAAGGGCAAGAAATAAAAAAAAGCACCATCCCGGGAATCGTGTGGAATAAAAATTATTCTTTCCTTCTTCGTAACCTCATCAGGCTTTTTTGTTTCTTATTTGTGTAAAAGAACGCTCTATCAATATGAAAGATTTCTACCTTCTGGTGATATCGAAGATGTAGTCGTTATGGCGGAGTACGAATATATATCCGGAATATATACAGTAGGGCTTTTTTTGGCTTTTGCAGGAATTGTACACTTGTTGTTTTTTCTGCCGGAATATAAAAAATTAAATAAATTAGTCAAATATAAGAAATCACCGGATAAAGATTGGCATTTCTGGCATAATTTATTACGTTAAATAATTTATCTCCCCTCTTGCAATGCCTGCTCCCGTTATCGCTATCGTCCATTGTAAGAAGGCAAGGAAAGACATTAGAGAACAGATCAAATTGCCGGGTAGCAGAGAGTGAATCATCATAATAACTAGGGGCTTCGCAAAGTGCACGATAGCCAATGCGCAACGATCTACCGCGGCCTTTCAGGGCGCAAAATACGTGTGAATCATCACCTCGGGTTTGAAACCCGAGGCTACCGTACTTTGCCCCTTCGGGGCAAGGTCTCTGTTTTCGCCCCAACGGGGCGAGGTTAGGTAGCCCCTGGTTTTAATCAGGGGTAATAAATGATACAAAGATAAATGCGCCCCGGAAGGAGCGCGGGTGTTTTCCATTTGGTATCTTCTGGGAGATATAGGGATTAAAGAGCCTGTCGCGTAATTCATGGGCGCCCAATCTATTTGCAGGCTATAGGTCTTATAAGTCCTATACTTCGTAGGCTCCGAGCGAAAACCATGGCATTGTGCAACAGGCTCTCAATCTATTTGATCATAATATAATGATATATATTTGGAGAGAAGCTATCATGAGAAAAATAACGGGCCGGTTCATTTTTGCCGCTGGATTGTCGGCGGTGATGATGCTGGCGGGCTGCCGCAGCACTGAAATAATAGAATCTGAAGAAAAAGAAATCGCCGAGACTGTCTATCAGCTGCGGGTGACGCATAGGGGATCGGTTGACGGCAATGACAGTGCAGCCGAACGGGTAAACGGAGAGGAACTCCCTCTATCGTGTCGGTTCCGCGTCGAACTGACGGCCGAAAGAGAAAATGAAGGAGCCAAAAAAAAGAATATCGGGAAGTTGACCGCGGGAAAGGAAAAGGAATCATCCATGGCGAGGGTGTATTCCGGTGATTTATCTGTCGGGGAGTTTGTGATGGAAGGGTATGCTCTGGAAGTGGAGGTGGACAGCTACGATGCCCAAGCGGGCGAGGGCACGGTGAACGGGGAGTTTATAGCCGTTGAAGCCGGATTGGTTGATGTTCATACTAATTGGAAAAACCTGCCCTTCACGGAGGGCGAATGTATATTTCTCGGTGGAGAAAAGTCGCACCGGGAAGAGATGGAACGGAGTTATGATCTAAAGCGTGAGTTGTTGGAGAGATATGAACGCGAGGAGTGAACGAATGAGAATCAAAGAATTTTCAGTAATCCCCACGGGATATTTCCTCACGAGTGTCTTATTGTTTTCGGCGGGTACTTTCGGTCTTTGGAAAAAAACTCGCCCCTTAGCAGCCTGCGTACAATTCGTAACCGTAAGCTTGATCGTTTAAAGAGGAACTTCACATCATTATTATTTTCGTTTCTAAAGTCGTACATTCCTCACTGCATTGTCAAATGACGATCGAAAGAATCAGTCAGTACTTCCACGGGGACAAGCCCAGTGGGGAGATTGGGTGACCAAAAACGGTTCTGGTAGTCAATCATCCAATCCACTGGGGCAAGCCCAGTGGTGGTTCTATCACCTTGTTCAGGTTTGGCGCCCCGGCCCCTGCAGGTCTTGTTCACATGGTTTGTCTGATTAATAGTCGTTTCCCCACGGGCCTTGTGCCCGTGGCTTGGGTGACTGACTACCAGAGAATCAAAATACCAAAACAGAAGACTCCACGGGGCTTGTCCCCGTGGTTATAATGACTTGTCTGAAATCGAAAGAAAAAGAACAACTTTGAGGACGGCCTTCGGATTTTCAAGCTTAATGGTTACCACAATTCTTATTGGGTTAATTGGATTTCTTTATCACTTTTATGTGGTAGGCAGGCCGTCCGGAAAAAGGCAGGCTGACCTTGCGCCTCCATGCGGTATCGAATATGATACCATCGTGGCGAGTGCTCAAGAATTTTTGGAGAAAATAGGAGAAGAGCTATGAGTACTATCAGTTTAAGATTGCCGGAGTCTCTGCACGATCGCCTTCGCGAAATGGCTTCCCAAGAAGGGGTCAGCATGAATCAGCTTGTAACCCTCGCTCTTGCCGAAAAGCTTTCCGTGCTTGAAGCCCGGGATTACCTGGCCCGGCGGGCGGAAAGGGGCAATTGCGCGAAATTTGAACGCGCGATGGGCAATGTGGCCGAAATGGATCCGCCGGAATACGACCGGTAAGCTACCTCTTTATAAGTTTGATATGGACTACCCTATGCAAGAGAGAAAAAGGGAGAAATAATTAATGAAAAAAGCTTGTACTGGAAAATCATTCAAAAGAGTTTTTAAGGTTGATGAGCAGTGCTGGCTGAGCGCTGTGGCCGTTATGCCCTGATAAGGGCAAGGTTGGGTAGCCTCGGGTTTTGAACCCGTGGAAACGGGATGACACCCCCACCACCGGGTGCCCCGAATGGGGCACGGTAAATGGTCGGTAGATCGTTAACGGTATAATACGTCAATTCGCGAGGAATATAAATAAATTTGAGGTGTCCGGCGGGAGCGGAAATTGCTGTGAAAATGGACGCTCTACCGCGCCCAGTTCGGGGCGCCCATCGCGTAGTTGGGGACACAACCCCCACCCGAGGCTGCCTAACATCGCCTCTGTCGAGGCGGGATTGACGAAAAAATGCAGACTTGGGGCGTTAGAATGTCTCGATTTCTTCGCCAGGGCCTATCGCATCGAAGGGGCAGGTGAGACAGTGAACCCTGTTATTCAACATAATAGGAGTTTATAGAACCACGGATAAAGCCTGTCAGAACCCGACCCGCAAGCCGGTAAACACACGCCAGTCGGCGGCACCGTATCCACGCCCGGGCCCGTAGGTGGCGCCGCAGGTGAGTGCCGACCCACCAAAATCGTACCCTGCCGAGACCAGCCCCTCAAAAGGTGAATGCCTGCTATCATCCAGGCTTTCACTCCGGCCAAAAAGTTCGGCCGTTAAGTGCACCGGCAGCTCGGGCAGGTCATAGACCAATCCAGCACCAAAGAGCAGCGAATGGTTGATGTTGATCTGCGCGAGTGAGCGACGCGACTGATAACGATAACCGACATTAACGCTGCCTTTCAGATTCTCGTTGATATCCCTGTCGGCTATCAACCGGAAACCCGAAGCCACTCTGCTGCTCCCGATCAGGGCGTCGCTGCTGCCCGTATCCAGATTAACATACGGAGCAACGGCGAACCTGAGTTCCTCCACATCAAGCGGCAGCGTGTATTTGGCCGCGAGCGACAAATCACCCAAACCATACTTGTCTATGTCATCGAGGTCTGAATCCTGATCGATCACATAAGGAACCGACAGTGACACCTGGAGCGATTCCCTGACACCGTAGGCCAAGGACGCCTGGGCAAGGTGCTGATTTTCAGCCACATCAATACGCTCGCCGGCGGCACCCCGCCCTTCGAGCATCGTACCGGCGAGGGAGTAAAAAAGACTTCCGGACCATTCTCCTTCCCCGACGGTGTCCGCGGTAGGAACCACCACCGTTTTATCCTCGCCCGGCGCCGTTTCGAAGTGGTTGATGTCCGCACCATGAGACACACCTGCGCCAACCGCCAGGCACAAAAGCATTGTCAGCAACGATTTTCTCAGCATCATCTTTCTCCCTTTTACAATGAGAAGGATCAGGAGTGCAGCAGCCGTAAGCAGCATAATCAGGCTGCCGTATCCGCTGACTGCCAGGAAGGCGAGTCCGGCCACTGGTAGCAGTGCGGCAGCGGCCAGTGTCCTCAATACCGGACGCTGCGCAACGGCCGACGCATAACGCGGGCTGTGCGCATAATAAGTTTCGACCAGGCGGGTACCGGGACGGTTGGTTAACAGGTACATGTCCCTGAACCGTCTGAGCACTTCAACATGCACCGAATCACATGACCCGAACGCGGCGGTGGCGATAAAGCAGTCCCCACTGCCGCCGGAAATGCGATCAACGGGGCTGACCGGCCTTCTCGCGCTGCCCACGGCGAATGTGCGGCCGCTGAAATCGTCCAGTGACGGGCTGGTAGCCTCACCGATGGTGATCCGTATGTACCCGTCATACCCGTACTGTTCAAATCCGGGCAGCGGCTCGTCGAACACCTCCTGATGCGAGCACTCCACCCACTGCTCATCGTCAAACCAGAAAATAACTTTGCTTGATGGTTCTCGGTAATGTATATCCAGCGTAATACTGGTCAAGCCCTCCTTATCAGTGATAACAAGTTGGGTGTAGACTACATCCTCATCGGCCCCGTCGAAAACCACTCCCGTCGGGTTTTCGCCCGATACGGAGGCAGAGGCCTCTCCGCCATCGCTTTCAAGCCCCAGCCCCTGCTCGGGATCCTCGGATCGGGGTTCGTCTGTGGAGACGGATGTGCCGCGTCCTTTGCTTTCAGCACCGGTCCACGGCCTGAATTCCACATTGCCGGAGACCCCATCGCCAACTCCGTCGGGGTTGTCCGTTTCGTGGTAAGGTCCCGTCCTGTGTCCCCACCAGTTATTGGCGGCCTTCAGCGCCTCGTCACCGTCCCAGACCGCACCGGCGCCGTTGCCGACGATGTTGTTGTGCGTGGCTCGGGTATCTTCGGGCGACTTACCCGGTTCATTCATTATGGCCGCATCGGTATTGCGCAACAGCCTGTTGTTGAGTATTCTGGTAGCTTTGGCGGAGCCTCCGATACCTATGCCTACTTCGGCATCCTCGATGCTGTTGCCCCGGATTCTGGCGCCCGTGCCATCGACCACTATAGCGATCTCGGCATGCGCCTCGAACTCCTCGCAGTATCCGTCCAGGACGTTATCCACAATCCTGACGTTATCGCCGCGGATCAGTATACTGTGCTCATGGAACCCCCTTATCGTGAATCCTTCCACGGTAACATCATCGGCGCGTATGTGCATGGCCCTTTCCCCGCCTTCAGCATCGATGAACGTCTGGTTCCTGCCGTGGGTTGAGCGCAGGGTAACGCCTTCGACATTTATATCCAGCGTTTCGGCGGCAGTAAAGTCGCCGGGCCCGATTTCGATGGTATCTCCGGGCTCCGCCCGGTTGATTTCACCCTGCAGTGCCGTTACGAAAACCGCTCTCAGGGTTTTTTCATCGCCAGCATCGCCGTCAACGTTGATCGGGTTGGCATCACCAATGTTCTGGTCGTCAAGCCGCCAATGCGCCAGTTCCCAGCCGTCCGCGGGCTTGGCGAGCACCTCGACATCTTCTTCAATGCTGTAAACATGGTCGCCGGTGCCGGGTTCGGTTGTGCCGTGGCCGACCGGATCAGCTACATTAAGCGTCCAGGGAGCTAATATATCTGCGGTCGCCGTCGGAGCGCTGGCGAGCGAGAGCGTATAATTATGCGCATCGTCACCGTCCAATCCCGCATCGGTGATGTTGACCATTATGCCCTCGCCGGCATTTGCCTGCGCGAATTCGACCACCACACCGATGAGGTCTACATCATCTTGTCCCACAAAATTGAGCAGCACCAGATTGTTGTCTTTGATCACTGCACCGGTAGTGCCGTCGTAGGGTTTATCGTACGCGGTAAAGGTGCCGCCGATGATCAGTTCCTTCGCCATGATATCGGCTGCTGCCGTCGGAGCGCCTTCAAGTGAGAGCGAATAATTATGCGCATCGTCACCGTTCAGATCCGCATAGGTGATATTGACCGTTATGCCGTCGCCGGCATCCGCCTGCACGAACTCGACCACGACGCCAGTGAGGTTCACATCGTCTCCTGCAACCGCATTCTCGAGCGTCAGGCTGTCCTCATCAATCGAGGCTGTCACGGTTCCGTCATAGATTTTATC
>PUNP01000140.1 GCA_003551785.1 Candidatus Brocadiaceae bacterium
CCCGAACCGAAATCCGATTGGTTTTAATGTTTTCATCCGAAATGGAATATGGTTTGTGATCCGCCTGAGGCGGATTCGGGACAAAGTTGAACTCAAGAACATGCGATATACCTTTTCGCATACCCTCTAACTAGTTCATGCGCTTTCGCATTATGAATCATTATATATTGATGTTCAATATTAACGATGGCTGATGTTGAAGCTCAATCACTCCGATCAGCTGGAGTCAATAAAGTTCTTTAGCATAACCTGAATCTGTTTTTTTTCAATCTCTCAATCCAAGATATTTTACAATTGCAATTTGCAAAAACTGAAAAACGGTGTAATACTTTATACAGTTCTTGAAAGCGGGTTGCAAAAATCGTTTCGGAAAAAATCGCACCCCCAAAACAAACCCATGAGGAGTAATGAAAATGAAGGACACCTTTTACGACGTAAAAAAAAGAGAGAAAGTTCAGGCGGAAGTGATTGACAAAGTCGAGTACGGCAAACCCGGCAACAAGCGTTTTGCGTTTCGCGCCAAAACGCCTGACGGCCGTAATTTGACCAAGTTTGTCAAAAAAGAAGTTTACGAAAAAGCCAAAATTTAATTCTTCTTTTTCAAGCCATAAAAGCTCCTGAAAATTTCAGGAGTTTTTTTTGCAAAAACCATTTTAACCATGTATATTAATGCAGTTTATTAAATTTATTTTTTCATGACTCTGCAACCGCAAAACTGCGAATCGAGAAAAGATGCGTCATAAAGATGTCCAGATTTTAGGTGAGATACAGGAACTTGAACTGATAATTGAAGAGTCGACGATACTGCACAAATCCAGTACTGACGCTCTGCGCATCGTCAAAGATCTGGAGACTAAAGTAACCTCTCTACGCGCTCAAACGCCTCCGGAATTGCTGCAGCGTTATGACCGTCTGCGTGCAAAAGGCCCAGCGGTGGTAAACGTACACGAGGGTATCTGCGGGGGTTGCCGGCTTAATATCCCAAAAGGCGATTTACAGAGAATGCGTAACAATGAAACCCCATTGGTCTGTCCAAACTGTTTTAAGTTTATTGTGCTTGATTCATAAGGAAAGGTGTTTATGGAAATATCAAGCCTTCTGCCGCCGGAAAATATAATTACGGATTTACAGGCGGTATCACGTCGAGATATTTTCAGTCAATTAATCAACCCCCTGTGTGTTTCGCAAGTGGTTAGAGATCGGGAGACTTTCGCTGATGCCCTGGAACAACGGGAAGAACAAATAACCACTCAGATGGAAAACCAGGTCGCCATGCCGCACGCTCGCTCTTTGACAGTGACAAGGCTTGGAATGAGCTTAGGGATAACACCTGAACCAGGGCTGAATTTCGGCTCCGATCCCAACCGTAAATGCCGACTGTTTTTTCTTATCGCCATTCCCAATTTCGCCCCCTCCGCTCACCTGTCACTATTAAAAAAACTGGCCGGTTTCGCCCATGACCAAAAACGCCTGGATCGTTTTTTCAATTGCAGAACAAAAAAACAAATGATTAAACAACTGCAATCATTTCGGGGATGATTGGGACCGCGGGACACGAGGTGTCTGAGTATCGGGGGGTGAAAAACTCTCCACCTTTTTTGTATATTTCGTGGTTGAAAAAACAACTCACAACTTACGATTAACAGTTTTTTTAATAGCAGAACTGAGAAAGCCCGTTTTTTTTTCTCATTTTTGACACAACAGCCTGCATTTCTACCTTCAAACACAGCTTTTTTCTGCATTATATAAGAAAATTTCGTAGACATTTGCATTTGGCATAAAACATGCTGCTACTTTCAATAGGATGATTATGGTAATAAAAAAACTCACACCGTTACTTTTCTGTTGTCGGCGATGCCGGCGAAGATTTACTTTGGTTGAAGTTGTTTGCTCTATCGTCATAACCTCGCTGATCATCGCCGGAGCGGTGGCTCTGATCAATGTTCTGCAATGGGGAATGGAGCGCTCTAGCAGAACATCGCGGGCCACCGCTATCGCCAGCAGCCGCATAGAGCAACTTCGGGCCGGCGATTACGAAGAACTGGAGGGTCTGGAGGAATCCGCCGTAAGGGGCAATGATCAGGGGGTTCCCAGCAGCGATGGAATCTACCAACGCACCACCAGGATAGACCGGAATTCCACTTCTCACACGGAGGTAACGGTGGAAGTATCGGCTCCCTGGCGTCCGGGGAAAGCGGATATAGAAGTTGACTTGACTACAGTTATTATCAATCCGGAACTATTGCTCGAGGATTTCTAATGCTTTTTCTCTTTCCCAAAAAGCAGGCATGGAGGCAAGCCGCAAGCTCTTCGCTTCAACGAAGAGACAATTTCACCCTGATTGAAACATTAATCACCGTTTCCATTCTAGGGATAATCATCGCCGCCATCTCTCCCTTGGCTATGACCATTTATCGCAACTACGTTATTTCCCAGGTTCAGGCCCGCTTTGAATCGGAGATAATGACAGCTCAGGAATGGATAAAACGCGATCTTACCGGTTCGGCCCGAGGCGAATTCATTCTCTGGCCCGTGGATCAGGAAGATGACATTCAGGCTCTCAGTCTGCCGGTTTTTCGCCGCGGCAATCAATCAGAAGACGTATTCGACTCCTCCGGAGCGCTGAATTGGTCTCAGACGGTTATCTATCATATTCACTCTCTAGGAAACGATAAATATGAACTCAGGCGCACTGTTTTTGAACCGCGGGTGGATCTGGAGCCGGAGCAGCGCCTGGCGCAAGTGCGGGACGTTTATCAGAACGGCAACGGTCAAGGAACCTACAACAGCTCCAACGCTTCAACCCAGACCCTTCTGACCAGCCTCACTGATTACCGCATGAACAGCCAGCCGGCCACTGTGGACACTTACGCCCAGCGTTACCGCTCCGGAAATTATTACTCCCTCGGCACCTGGAAAATCGAACCGGGCCATAACACCTACCGATTCACCATCAGCGGAACCAACGAAGCCTCCACAGGCACGGGCACGGACATCGGCCTGGACGAGATACTGGTCAGCGAGACTGGATTGGCCAAGGATGCCGAATGTCTAGTGCCGGTGAACACCTCCGGGGGAACCGCCGGTTCACAGAGCATGGCTCATTTAACCGGCTGGCGCAACAACGCTGAGTTGCTGTTCACCGATGGTTCCATAGGTGATCATATGACCCTGCAAATTCATAACGACAGCTGGATTGAAAGCACTTTCGTCAATGATCAGGCTCGAACCGACGGCACCGAAATCACCTATGACGATGATATAGGGGAAAACATCTGCCGTTTGATCGGCAGAACCGCCACCTGGGAAGCGTCGACGCAAAGCCTGAACAATTTTTCCGAAGACGACGAAAAAAGTTATGATAAATACAATATCCGGGTTATGATCTCCGGCGAGCAAATATCCTATCCCGGCCAGCGTTCAGCTGCAACCTTCAAAGCAGCCGAATCCGGCAACCGCGGACTTTATATCCGCGAAGCCTATATCATGGAACAGCAGGACGGTTTCAACGGCGTTCCCGGCTCCGCCGAAAAACTCGATTTTTCCGGCCAGCCCTACTTCACCGGCTCCGGCGAAGCCTTCCTTTTTGCGGGAGAAAAAGTCGTCAGCGATTTCACCCATATGGAAATCGACCCGGAAAAAAACTATTTAGTCAGTTATTATGTTGAAACTTCTTTTAATGAAACAGACTTGGCGAATGATCGACTCTCCTCCTGGGAGGATGCGCAAGACCGCACGAACACCTTCATTTACCAGGGACAGGATGAAGACGGCAACCCGATCAGCGATAGAATCGCCGGAGACACCGACTGGAGCCATGTGGCCGATGAAGTGGAGGATGTGGCCGCCATCCTCGGTGTTGAAGAGGTGAGGATAAGCTATCCGAAAGAAGGATTCTACACTTCTCGGATAGTCGACACCCGGCAATCGAACCCGAGCTATGACAGCGTCAACTGGCGGCACGACGGTTCCGCCAATACCGATATAGAAATTGCCGTTCGAGCCGGTGATCAGCCGGATCTGAGTGATGCCGGCGACTGGGATGCCGCTCATGTTTATTCTAATTCCGACGGTATCAATTCGCTCTCCGTACAAGGGCGGTATGTCCAATGGCGGGCCAGACTGATTTCGGAAGACCCTTACATGCAGACCCCAAGCCTACGGGATGTGGAGCTTCGCTGGCAGGGGCGAGAGCGAACCGTCGATGTCGCCGTCAATGTGGCGAAAGGTCCGGATCGCGGCATCTTCACTCTGCAGGTCAATGATCAGGAACCGCAACCGGCTCAACTAGGTATGTTTTTCACTCTCGGACAGAAAATCCATGATCATCTTCACACTCGTTCTTTCTCAACCCAGGTCAATCCCCGTAACTGAGGTTGGCCGCTGTAGAGTCGTAAGCTGTAATTGACACTCGCACCTTGTCTCGCACCTATTTCCAAAAAATTGGGATTGGAATTATGACGAAAGAAAGATTCAGCTATCAAACGAGAAGAAGATGAAGAGCACATGGAATGAGGTGCGAGACAAGGAAACCAGCACATAAATATAAGCATTACTGCAGTGAGACTCGCCGCATAGTCAGAAACAACTGATAACAAATACTTTGTAAAAAATAAAGCCGTCGCTTTCTTAACAGAGCCAACCAAAAACCAAGGAGTATGACCAATGAATAAGCTAATCCAAAAATCATTCACTCCCCCGAGCGGCCGTCGGCGGGAAAAAGGATCCGCTCTGATCACCTTGCTCTTTTTCGCCGTCATCATTTCTTTGGCGGCGGGAAACATCGCCGACATGGCGCGCCGGCAGCTGCATTTGTCGAGCCTGATAATTGATCGCACCGGCGCCCAGCAAATAGCCGAAGGAGCGGCGCATCAGGCTCTTGCCTACGTAGCTCAGAATCAGGACAATATCGGCTTTCTGCCTTCACATCTGCGAAACGGCGACATGGGCAATGGACAATACGATGTTGAGATTGAGCTTTCCGGGGACGATTATTTCTCGATCACTTCCACCGGCACCGTCCGCGATCAGTCCCGAACCGTCAGAGTACACGCCCGAGCGCCGACGGAAGGGCTGGCATTCGCCTATGCCCTCTTCAGCAACGGCGTGATTGACGGCGCCGGCACTGGCGAAGTCAGCGGCGGCGATACTGGAGAGGGTAACATACACGCCAATCAGGATATAATCATCACCGGCAGCGCATTCATTTCCGGCAACGCCACAGCATCCGGCACGATTGTCGGCTCCGACAATATCGGCGGCTCGGTCAGTGAAGGTCAACCGCCTATCTCCTACCCGCAGCTGGATCTTGAGCACTATCGCCAGATCGCTGAAGACAACAACCAAATACACGATGGAGATCTGGATTTGAGCAGCAGCAGAACTCCTCCAGGCGGAGTGCTGTGGGTCAACGGCGATGTGCATGTCGGCGGCGGCGGGCGCAACAATCCCGCTACTTTCACGGGACTTCTTATCGCCACTGGCGATATCAAACAGGCTTCTCATTATCGTCATTATCAGAAAGACGACCTGCCGTCAATGATCAGTCGCGACGGCAACATCCATTTAAGCGGACAAACACAGCACTTGGAAGGCCTTGTCTACACCGGCAGCGGCCGAATTAAATTTTCCGGCGGCTCCGGCTTCCGGGGTGCCATCATGGCCTGGGACAAGATCGACCTCAAAGGCAATTGGGATGTGGTTGAATACGATCTGCAGGAGCCGGAATTAGAAGAAGGGGATGAAAGAATTCAGGTGCTGGCCTGGGAAATGTAAACAAGCGGAAATTCTCTCCTGCAGTGGCTTGTACTCCCTTAGTTAGCCCCTCCGCGAAAAGGGTTTCAGGCCTAATTTTGTGCTCACCTTGTCTCGCACCTAGTCGGAAACAAAAAACTTAATCGAACAAAGTGCACGACTAAGCTCGCGACAAAGCGTTGTAACACCCAAGTCTCACCATCGGTGTGTCAGGCGCCCCGCGCCAACGACCCTGGAACTAATATGAAACAGGGAATTCACTTATACGCAGCATAGTCGCTCCCATAGGCTTAAGCGTCAGGGTGTGTTCTTCGCAATCCAGATCCGGGTCGGCCGGCGACTGGGGTATGGTAATATGATCACCCTTATTCCAGTTCGTTACAAGTCTCGCGCGAGGAACCTTTAACATGATCGGAGATTGATCAAAATCCCAGGGATAACCGGCGTTTTCCTTTTTTATCACTTCGATTTCATCAACGGCGGGCGGCTCGGCAAAACCGTAACGCCATTCAGAACGAGGCCAAAGCTGCATGGCAGGATATTGCCGGCTGCATTTACCCGCCCCGTCGTTGGTCGTGTAAGTGGTCTTCGCTTCAATCGGCAGAGAGAAAAGCAGCGGACCGTGATAAAAAGTTATACTCTGATTGTTTTCCTCGACCCTCGGTTCTGTTTTTAATGTAAGGGTGACTTCGTCACCGTCTTCAAAGGTGTTTTCCAGATTGGTGAAGTGAGATTCATCGGAATGCCGGCTGTCTATGCGCTCATCATTCAGGTCAAGGCTGTATGACCTGCACCAGCCGGGTATGCGCATGCGGAAATTAAGTTTTTGCGGTGACTCACAATAAAACTTGAATCTGACTTGATCATCAAAGGGATAGGCGGTTTTCTGCTGAATTCTAATTTTATTATTGGGATCAATGTTGATTTCAGCCATGGAGGGCATGTAAAAAACCGCGCTCAATTCCCTTTCGCGCAACAGCCACATGTTTTTGATGAAGCAAGGCAGCATGCGGTGTATGTTGCCGGTGCAGCATTCAGTGTCATGCCCCGGCCGATAACACAATCTGCCTTTCGCTCCCTGCCCCCAGGAGGACTTATCATTGAAGTTGCTGGAGCCGTCCATACTGACTGGCAGATTAGGGCCGCCATAGTATTGATGAGCCTTAAAGTCCGAGGTCACGGAACTGAATCCAGCATTGTACAGGACCTTCTCCATTTTGTCCGCATAGCGAGCTTCACCGCAGGCTTGCAAACCCCAGCCGACAGCCCAGATGAAATCAGAGACATTGCAAGTTTCATGCACCTTATGGAAACCTTTACCATCGAGGGCTTCGCTGGCGCTGCCCAAACCGTCCACAAGCTCATGCTCTTCAGCATACCCTTGCAAAGCTCGTTCGAACGCCTCCCGGTAGGCCGGTTCGGCGGTGTAATAAAATAATACCGCGGGCAGTTTAAGAAACTCATGGAATGTCACCGCGTGCTTCGCCGGCAGTACACCGGCCCGCATGGCGGGAGCGGTTAAGGGATTATCCTCTCCAGCCTGACGGCAAAAACGCCGGTAGATTGTTTCCGCCTCTTCAAGGTATTCTTTGTTATCAGTCAATGCCGCCAGCTGGCAAAGAGTCTCCACATGCAGCACTTTTCTTATGCTGAAGCTGGCTCCTTTAATATTCGCGAAGATTTCTTTTTGTTTAAGCAGCTGCTGATAATAGCGCTCAATCGCCTGCAGCAGTTCGCGGTCTTCCGTGTTCAAGTATTCTTCGAGGAGCATCCTCATAAAGATGACCATGCACCAGAGATCATCTTGGACATTGCGCGGTCCAAGACCGCCGTCAGCCCCGGCGTTTTCCAGCGCGGATTTTATATTTTCTCTGACTTTGTCAAGTAGAGCTTTTGATTTGTTCAAATATCCGCAGCGCAAAGCGCCATCCAGATAATACGCGGTCTGTTCGTACGGCCACCAGTCCTGTCCCACCTCCGGATACTCCCGATTCTTCACATCCATCTGTTCAGTCCACATGCCTGTATTGTAGGGGAAACCGCTTGCCGCGGGATTGCCGGTAAGGCCTGTTTCCTGCCGCTCCAGGAATTTCGCCGCCCAGCCTTCGGGGGTCACGCGGCTGGCCGGGAGTGTTTCATAATTTTTTACGTTCATACTTGCTCCTGCTTGTTATTTACAAATATTCTATCACAATCTTCTTATTCCACCCACGCGGGCTGCAGCCAGGCTTGAGCGGTGGTCATCCTGGAGTTCTCCGCGGTCTCACCTTCAAGCTCGGTCCGTATGTAACCTTCATCGCCGCGAAAGCGATATTCGGCGTGGTCGTTCTCGATCTCTTCCAGTAATGCTCCGTGGCGACCATAAAAACGAATTTTCCTGGAGCGCTCGGATGCCGCTTCGATGGCCGAGTCACTGACATTCAAAGCGCCTAATTCCAAACCGGTGGAGGCATAGAACCGTCCGTTCTTCAAGCTGTCAAGAATGGCTTCCCGGGTGAGCGATTCGGCGTAAACAACGCTGTAGCCGTTATAGGGGCTATCGTATTTTTCAACATCCCATGAGTGGCAATCAGGATTGGCGCCGCACCAGATTCGGTGCCCCAGACTGAGGCATTCGTCGTAAATAACGGTTGTCGTGTTCGGTGACGCCGAGAAAACCGAAGCCCTTCCGCCGGCATATTTCTCTGGCCTCCTCGAACCCTGGAAAACCGCCCTGGACATGAGCGTGCCACATACCACTGAACGCTGACATACCATCAGTTTCACGATAAGGAGAAATCACTTGAAAATTTGAAGACGTTTTTTTCATAATCAGCACCCTTTGCCCCTAAAGCCCTTTAAACATATCTGTAATATCATATCCTGCAACTTTCTATTACGGAGGTACAGTTGTACCTCCGCTTGACCCTTTAAACATATCTGTGATATCATATCCTGCTTCAACTTGCCCGAGCCCGTCCGTAAAGGCCTCGAGACCTAATTTTGTGCGTATAGAGACCGTAAGTACCTTTTCGCATGGGGTCTAGCTCCGGCTTAGCCTCAATCTTAATTGAATTCCTCCTTACCCTGTTTTATATTGAACATCGTTTATTTGTTGACTTAATTTTTCACGGAATAGGATTGAGGTTATAATTATGATTTTACAAAAATATATTGAATCAACTGCTGATCATCCCCAGTTTTCAGTGGCCGAACCGCGCTTTCCGGAAGCGGTTTTTGACATCCGGGAATACGGAGCCGCGGAAGGCGGTGACGTAAGCAATACGGAAGCCTTCCGGCGTGCCGTCGCCGACTGTCATACAGCCGGCGGCGGACGCGTTCTTGTGCCTGCCGGGGAATGGCTCACCGGCCCCATCAGTTTATTGGGGAGAGTCGACCTGCATTTGGAGAAAAACGCCAAAATCCTGTTTTCCACAGATCCGGCGGAGTACTTACCGCCGGTTTTCACGCGCTGGGAAGGTGTTGAATGTTACAATTACTCACCGTTGATTTACGCAATTGACGCTGAAGATATTGCCGTAACCGGTGAAGGCAAATTCCTCGGCGGCGGCGAAGCGTGGTGGGGTTGGAAAGAAAACCAAGTAAACAACGCTTGGCGCGTTTATAACGCAGAGCACGAGGGTGTGCCCGTAGCTGAACGCGTTTACGGTGATGGCCACTGCCTTCGCCCCTCGTTCTTTCAACCGATTCGCTGTAAGCGCGTCTTAATTGAGGATGCAGTGTTCGAAAATGGCCCCATGTGGACACTTCATCCTGTTTACTGCGAAGACGTGACCGTACGA
Source organism: Candidatus Brocadiaceae bacterium (assembly GCA_003551785.1). The sequence goes on from PUNP01000140.1 coordinate 9,537, forward strand.
AATGTCACGGTCCACACAGAGGGACCGAATACTGACGGACTGAACCCCGATTCATGTGATCGTGTAATGATCGAAGGTTGCTCGTTCAGCACGGGGGACGACTGCATCGCTCTCAACTCGGGTATCAATGAAGATGGCCGACGAGTTGCGCGCCCCTGCCGGAACATCATAGTCCGCGATTGCGTCACCTACTCCGGACATGGCGGTATGGTTATAGGCAGCGCGGTTTCGGGAGGGGTTGAAAATGTCTATGTCAGTGGTTTGAAATGCATCGGCACACAACGAGCCATCCGACTCAAATCCATGCGGGGCCGGGGCGGCTATATCAGAAACGTGCATATTGGAAACGTCGCAGCTGCCGGCATCCCGGGTGATATCGTTCTCCTAACGATGCATTACAACACAAAAATGAAGCCTAATACGGAAATGCCGAGCGAGTTCCGCAACATCGTCATCCGCGATGTCCGCGGCGACGCGCACGGTGCCGCCGTGCGAATTAGGGGAATACCGGAAAGCCCGTTGCAAAATGTCCGTTTTGTGAACCTTGATCTGCGTGGAAACAGCGGCTTGGTATGCGAAGACGCGAAAGACCTGACGATCATCAATAGCCGTATAACCTCCTCCAACTCGCCAGCCTGGACATTGAACTCCGTAGAGGGTCTACGCGTGGAAGACGGACACACTGTGTAAACGGCCGCAATCTTATTCGCAGACCCTGAATTCCGCCGGTTTATTGACACCGGGGTCTGTGACACCGGGAGACACCGGGGTCTGTGTAGGTTTAGTTATTGTTATTCAAATATTTAATATTTTTGGTTCTTCTCGGTTTTCTGTAAAACGATATAAAACGGGTTCTTCTCGGTTTTCTGTAAAATGACCTGGATCGTGATTAGAAAATATTGAATGTTGAATGAATACACTTTACGGGAACAAGCTATGAAATACCCCACGGAAAAAGATGTTTTGGTGCTCAGCGTGCAGGAAAACCTGAGCCGTACTTATAATCTTGATGAGCG